>DOVB01000233.1:5986-6281 GCA_003520285.1 Halieaceae bacterium | reverse complement strand
CGGAGCAAACTGTCCATTTCCGGCAAGGTGAGCGAACGATTAGCGCGGACTGAACCGTGACATGCCATCGTTGACAGAATAGCATCACGTTCTGCACTGATCCGATCTGACTGGCCATACTCACTCAAATCCGAGAGCACATCGCGCACCAGCTGCTCCATATCCGCTGACCTGAGCAAGGTCGGCACTGAGCGAATGAGCAGTGACTCGTCACTTGCCGGTTCGACCACTAAACCTAGGCCCTCGAAAACGGCTTGGTGATCAGTTGCCAGAGCCACTTCTTTTTGACTCACCG
>DOVB01000233.1:0-5730 GCA_003520285.1 Halieaceae bacterium | reverse complement strand
ACTATGCACCTGCGCCAAGGCATACCCCAGTGGTGGTGCGGCTTCGTCGGACGATTGCTGAGGCAAAGCCTGAGTGGGATGCAAGCGCCCGTAATGAGTCAGCTGCGATTGCACCGCATCACGCGAAACGCTGCCATTGGGCCTCTGATAAGCGCCCCACGTTAACGTCGATTGGTGCACTTCGCCGGTCGACGTATCCACCGTCAGCCCCTCTTCTAGCGGCGTCATGCCGGGACTCAATGACTGTAGATGATCGGTTGGACGCACATCCGCTAGCGCGCGATGTAGGGTCGAGAACAAGAAATTGTGCACCTCCCGACTGTCGCGAAAACGCACCTCATGCTTGGTTGGGTGCACGTTGACGTCGACACTGGCTGGATCGATCTCGAGATACAAAACAAAGGCGGGATGACGGCCATGATACAGCACGTCGCGATAAGCCTGCTTGATCGCATGCGCAATCAACTTGTCGCGAATAACGCGTCCATTGACAAAAAAGTACTGCAAATCTGACTGCGACCGCGAAAACGTGGGCAAACCAACCCAGCCGCTCAAGCGAAGTGAGCTGCGCTCGCTCTCAATTCGAATCACTTGATCCATGAAGGCTGGGCCACAAACCGTTGCGACGCGCTTTTGCTGCTCTGCCAAAGAATCCGCCACACCCAGATTCAACATCGCCTTGCCGTTATGGGTTAAACGGAACGCAACCTCAAACCGAGCCAATGCCAAGCGCTTAACCACCTCTTCAAGATGCCCGTACTCAGTTTTCTCGGTTCGCAGAAACTTCCGTCGCGCCGGTGTATTAAAGAATAAATCGCGCACATCAACCGTCGTACCCTGAGGGTGTGGCGCCGGTTTTACCGAGACCACTTGATCGCGGCCCTCCGATTCAGCAATCACACCACAGGCGGGATCGCTCAGAATATTCGTGGTCAGAGCCAGCCGCGAAACGGATGCAATACTGGCCAGGGCCTCTCCTCTGAAACCGAGGCTTGCCACTGCCTCAAGATCATGGAGGGATCCAATTTTTGAGGTGGCGTGACGCGCCAGCGCCAACGACAGATCCTCGGGATTGATGCCCACGCCGTTATCACGCACTCGAATCCGCTTCACACCGCCAGCCTCGATATCGATCTCGATCCGGCTTGCCCCAGCATCGATGCTGTTCTCGATAATCTCTTTCACCACCGACGCCGGACGCTCAACCACTTCTCCGGCAGCAATCTGGTTTGCCAGCTGAGGTGACAAGGCGTGAATTCGACTCATGATATTACGCTCTGGGAATGACAAGTGTTTGACCCACGAGAATCCGCGATCCTTGAATGTTATTGAGCGAACGAATGGCCTCTTCAGACACTTTGAATCGCTGAGCGATCCCCGACAAGGTGTCGCCCTTGGTGATGGTGTAGGTTCGACCACCCTGCTGCTTTTGCCAGGCCACCAAGGTGCCGGCGATTGGATTCGAGTAAAAGTAATCTTTTACCCCAGTAAAAATGGCGTTTGCCATTTTTTGGCGATACTGACTGTTAGCTAGGCGCCGAGCCTCGGTTGGATTCGAGATAAACCCAGTTTCCACCAAAATTGACACGATATCGGGCGATTTCAACACCGCAAATCCCGCTTGCTCGACCTTAGGTTTATGCAGCCGCGCAACATTCTTCATTTCACCGAGCACACTCGAGCCCACCTGCATACTGCGATCCAGCGTCGAGGTCATCGACAAGTCAGTCAACACGCTCGCTAAGACGTCGTCTTTCCCCGCGATCGTAACACCGCCAACTAAGTCAGCCGCATTCTCGCGCTGCGCCAAATACTGCGCGGTGGTACTCGAAGCACCTCGGAGCGAGAGCGCAAAAACCGATGCGCCATTGGCCTGAGGATTAGTAAACGCATCCGCGTGTATCGAAATAAAAATATCGGCTTGAGCTTCTCGCGCAAGCTTGCGGCGCCCCGCAAGAGAGACATAATAATCGCCGGTTCTAATCATCACCGGTCGGAACCCGGGGGTGTTGGCAAACAACTGACGAAGCTCTTGCGCAATCGCAAAGACAACTTTCTTCTCTTGGATGTTACCCGGCCCAAGTGCGCCCGGATCCTCACCCCCGTGACCCGCATCGATAGCCACCACGATGTCTCGCTTCACGTCATTATCGGGCTGACTCGCAATGATTCTGGGCTTTGGCTCCAAATCAAAGAGATCAATGACTAATCGATCGCCACTCACCTCGGTGGCGCTCAAAGTAAAAACTTCAAGCCTGACTTGTTCCGTCAGATCCAATACCAAACGCAGATTACGCCCCGCCCGAACACCTGTCCGAATCGCTTTAATCGGAGTGTTCGTCAGAGGCACGTCAGTCGAGCTCTTCAACGTGGTATTGATCATATCCACCACGATGCGCTCGGGATTATCTAACTCAAGCGTGCTGTATTTAAGAGGCTCCGACACATCTAGAACAAGCCGCGTGTGATCGGGCGCGCGCCACACCCGAATATCCTCTACCGTCGCAGTCAACGCAGGCGGGGCAATCAAGACGGCAGCCAACAAAAGGGCAAGAGCGATACCGAAGCGGCTCATTTCAGTTGTTCCTTCAGTGTGTCTCCTGCTGCAGAACAGGCCCGCAACGCCAACTGCCTGCCTGATCCGGCGTGAGTGAGTGTGATCACCACATCAGCCGGTGGCAATGCACCCTGACATCGCTCTGGCCACTCAATCAGACACACCGTTGCAGGTGTAAAGTAGTCTTCGATACCCATATGAATGAGCTCATCCGCATTAGAAATCCGATATAAATCAAAATGGTACACCGGTGGCGTCAACGACTCGTAGGGCTCCACCAAGGTATAAGTCGGGCTTTTCACTGCGCCTGTATGACCCAGCGCCTGAATGATGCCGCGCGACAAAGTGGTTTTGCCGGCACCTAGTTCACCGCTCAGCTCGATCACTAACCCAGGCTCTAAAGCACCTGCCAAACGAGCGCCAAAAGCGACCAGCGACGCTTCATCTGCCATCCAAAGCGAATCTTCAATCATTCAATAGGTCTCGTATACACGGTAGCAGGTCTGTGGCTCTCAGCCCGATTTGCCCCCGCTCCGACGCTTTATCGGCAGCAGCGCCATGCAAACAAACCGCCACCGATACGGCCATCAGGGGATCACTAATCTGACCCATCATGGCACCAATAATGCCGCTCAATATGTCTCCCATGCCACCAGACGCCATCCCCGGATTACCGTAATCGCTAAGAAAAACACCCTCAGCATGTGCGATAAGAGTCCCGCACCCTTTAAGCACTACGATAGCACCGAGTTGCTGTTGTAGCGACAGCGCCGCCTGTAAGCGATCGTCTTGCACCTCGCGAGAGGTGATGCCCAACAATCGTGAGGCCTCTCCCGGATGGGGCGTGATAACAGTCGGCGCGGTACGAGTTGCGATTCGCTCGGTCCAGCCCAACTGGGCTAATAAATTAAGGGCGTCAGCATCGAGCACCAAAGGGCTATCACTCTCTAGTGTCACCTGTAAAAGTTGCTGCGACCACGCTGACGTGCCCAAGCCGGGTCCGACCACGATCACACTTTGGGTGGGTAACAGATCCGTCAGTTTATGACGATTGGTAATACCCTGCGTCATCACCTCTGGGATACGAGCCAGTGCGGCACTCACGTGCGAAACTCGGGTAGCCAGCGAAGTCAGTCCCGCCCCACTTGCTAGTGAGGCCTCTGCCGCCATCAGTGCCGCGCCGCCGAGGCCGTGATCGCCACCAACCACCAGCACCCGACCAAACAGCCCTTTGTGACTATTGCGCCGGCGAGCAGGCAGAGCCTGTCGGACCACATCAAGGTCTAATCGTTCGGCGCAGGCCTTGTGACTTCGATATATTGCGTCGTCTACACCAAGATCATTGAACACAATGAAACCAGCATGATCAGGGCCATCATGCGTCAATAATCCCAGTTTCAGGGTAATAAAAGTGACGGTAACCGAGGCCTTCACCGCAATCGGCAGCGCCGCACCTGTATTTGCCGAGAGTCCCGATGGCATATCCACTGCAATGACCGGGCCCACGCACTCATTGATCCACTCAATGACAGTTCTTTGTTGCTCTCGAACAGGACCTTGCCAGCCAATGCCTAACAGCGCGTCTACCACAATCCAATCGGGGCCCAACGGCGCTTGAGGCAGCGACACAAACTCAATATTGGCCTCAACACACAGGTTATAAGCGCGAGCGCGATCGTGTTCGAGCCGCTCAATGTCGGCAATCAAACTGCACTGCACTTGCCACCCCTTCTGGGCGGCCAGCCAAGCAACCAACAGGCCATCGGCACCGTTGTTACCGCCACCGCAGATCAGCATGAGTGATCGACGCCCTTCGGCGTACTGTTGGATAACGTCGAACGTTGCGCGCGCAGCTCGGCTCATTAGGGTAAATCCCGACACGCCGTGCTGCTCGATCAGATAGCGATCCATCGCTTGCGTCTCACCCGACAAGTACAACAGAGACTCGCGCGGCGCTAGGCTCGGGCTTGATTTTGGCATGCAAAGATCCGTTTCATCCGTTACTCTAGCCCCATTATATGCGCGCACAAGTGATAAGCCCAATCTCGTGACCGAAGACCACTGGCAATCGACGTTTTCTACTATTCAAGACTGGGCGCACGAGCTTGGGTTCGCCGCTATTGGTGTGAGCGATATCCATCTCAACGAGCATCCAAAGTATCTTGAGAGATGGCTCGAGAAGGGCTATCACGGCGACATGGCTTTTATGGCTGCGCATGGTGAAAAACGCTGGCGTCCGGAGCTGCTCGAACCGGGTACGCTTCGCGTCATCTCCCTGCGCATGGATTACCTGCCACAAGACGACCAGCCACTCGCCGTGTTAAATCAAGCCGACAAAGCGTATATCGCTCGCTACACCTTGGGGCGGGACTATCACAAACTGATTCGAAAACGTCTGGCACAACTTGCGAAACGGATCGAGACTCTGTGCGGCGGGCATCACCGCGCCTTCGTCGATAGTGCACCGGTGCTAGAGCGAGCGCTGGCCGAGCAGGCTGGCTTGGGATGGATTGCGAAAAACACCATGCTGATTAACCAGACTGCTGGATCTTGGTTTTTCCTGGGCGAGATCTACACCGACTTACCGCTACCGACCTCTCCCCCAAAACAAGAGAAGCACTGCGGCACCTGCACCGCGTGTTTGGATATTTGCCCTACTCAGGCCTTTACCGGACCCTTTGAGCTCGATGCTCGCAAATGCATTTCGTACCTCACCATTGAGCACAAAGGCTCGATCGATGAAGCGCTTCGACCTCTCATGGGCAACCGAATTTTTGGCTGTGATGACTGCCAGCTGTGCTGTCCCTGGAACAAATTTGCACAGCCGACGGAAGAGCCCGACTTTCAGCCGCGTCATGGACTTGCCAGTGCCGACCTGGTTGATTTGTTTCTGTGGGACGAAGCCACTTATTTAGCGCGCACCGAAGGCTCGGCACTGCGCAGGATTGGCTATCATCGCTGGCTGCGAAACCTAGCAATCGCACTCGGTAACGCACCCAGCACCATCAGCGTCATCGAAGCGCTCCGCTCGCGACTGACCTTCCCAAGCGAATTAGTGCAGGAACACGTGATCTGGGCCTTGCAGCAGCATGAGCCCACGCACTGAGGGTTTCTTGCCCTCTCAATGTAATCGCAAGCACGGAGTACACAATCCCGAGTTCCGAGTTCCGAGT
>DOVB01000029.1 GCA_003520285.1 Halieaceae bacterium | reverse complement strand
ACAATAGCGGGTAAGGGCTCAAGCATTGGTGCAGTTTGTTCTTCATCTGCAAAAATGACGTCAGTACGTGGCTTCCAAGTGGGATCCGCAATCGGCTCCCCCGCCCTCTTGGCATCTTCAATCTTTCGGTTATAGCCACTGAGATTTCTTACACCAAGTGACGCCATCACTTTATAACGTCGCTCCATCTCTGCCACACACCAGCGTAAACCGTTGGCGGCGTCTTTCATGTCAGTAATGACCGGAGTCAGCAAGTGCGGTATTCCATCGTAAACCGATAACTCAAGCATCTTCGGGTCGACCAGCAGCAAACGCACGTCAGCCGGCGTGCATTTGTAGAGCAGACTCAATAACATGGCATTAACACCAACCGATTTGCCCGCACCAGTCGTACCAGCGACCAGCAAATGAGGCATCTTAGCCAAGTCGGCTACGACTGGCTGACCCGATATATCATGTCCCAAGGCCAGCGTCAGTGGAGATTTCGCTGCGTCGAAGGCCCTTGAAGACAACACGTCGCGGAAGTTAACAATTTCACGATCCTCGTTCGGTATTTCGATCCCCACCACAGATTTACCGGGTATCACCTCAACCACTCGAACACTAATAACCGCCAAGCTGCGAGCAAGGTCTTTCGCTAAATTAGAGATTCGTGACACCTTAATACCGGGTGCAGGCTGGATTTCGAAACGAGTAATGACTGGGCCCGGATAGACGCTGACGACTTCCGCAGTAATTCCGAAATCTTTTAGCTTAAGCTCGAGTAGTCGTGACAGCGCTTCTAAGGCCTCTTGGCTGTAGCCCCGACTGGGGTCTCGTTTTGCCGCATCTAACAACTCAAGTTCTGGCAGGCTGCCCGAGGGCGCCACATCTTTGAAGAGCGCCACTTGCTTTTCTTTCTCAGCTCTCTCACTCGTCTCGATCGGCTTGGTTGGCGCTTTAATTTTGGGTGGAACACGCTGCTTCTGCACCTCGACATGCTGCTGAATCTCGAACTTTCTGATGTCATGGGCTTGCTGTTTGGCCTTTTTCTCGCGGCGCGCGTCAAGGCGAGAAATGATCCAACGACGGCTCGTCACGAATGCTTTCACGGTTGCACTTCCCACCAAATCCATCATCCGCAGCCAGCTGAGGCCAGTGAACACGCTGATACCAAACAAGAACAATGCTACTAAGAGTACTCGCGCGCCAATACGCGAGAACCACTGCTCGAATGCGCTTCCAACGACGACACCGGCTATACCACCTGAGCCTTGGGGCAAGCTCACCAATACCGTCTGGTTGAGTGCGGCAAGGGCTGTGCCAGACACCACGATTAAGACTAAGCCCAAGGCGCGCCAAGCCATAAGCTCCCTCGAGAAGTCCGTGCGGGCCCCGCGGTCAAAAATAATTTGTAGAGTTTTAGCGGCCAATAAAATTGGCACAGCGTAGGCCCAGTAACCGACCATAGAAAAACTTAGATCCGCGATATAGGCCCCAAAGACCCCCGCCGCATTAGTCGGACCATCGTTGGTCCCAGAAGTTGACCACGCACCATCGGAGGGGTCGTAGGTGAACAGCGCCAATAGCACATAGATACAGGCCGCCGAGACACCGATCAAGCCGCCATCTTGGAGTCGATTTCTGCTGTTATGTGTATTCATGCTGTGCATAGTATCTCGACTGACGACTCTAGTAAAAGCCCATGGCTAAATAGCCAAGAGACTTTGCTGCTGACGCTTGAATACTCTAGACTTACGACCTTCTATACTCGTTGCCTCGTTGGAGACTTCATGTCAGTGCATCATCAGCTTATCATTCTTGGCTCTGGCCCCGCGGGATACACCGCCGCTATTTACGCCGCTAGAGCCAATCTGTCGCCCGTGGTCATTACCGGGATGCAACAGGGAGGGCAACTCACAACGACCACAGAAGTCGAGAACTGGCCTGCTGGCGCAGCGGATCTGCAAGGACCGCAATTGATGCTCGATATGCAGGCACACGCGGAACGTTTTGACACGACCATCATTGTTGATCACATCGAACGTGTTGATTTAAGCAGTCGGCCGATGCGATTAGAGGGCTCTGCGGTGTACACCTGTGATGCGCTCATTATTGCGACCGGGGCAAGTGCCCAGTATTTAGGGCTAGAGAGCGAATCAAAATTTATGGGGCGAGGCGTGTCAGCCTGCGCCACTTGTGATGGATTCTTTTATCGCAACCAACCCGTAGCTGTTGTGGGTGGCGGCAATACTGCGGTTGAAGAGGCTTTGTATCTGTCCAATATTGCATCTCAGGTCATTCTCGTGCATCGCCGAGACACTCTGCGCGCGGAAAAAATTATGCAGGACAAACTTTTTGCGCGCGAGGCAGAAGGTCGCATCAAGATCCTCTGGCATCATCAACTTGACGAGGTCCTTGGCGACGACAGCGGCGTCACCGGAATAAGAGTCAAATCGACACTCACTGACGCAACACAGGACGTGGAAGTTTCTGGCGTGTTCATTGCAATCGGTCACAAGCCCAACACTGATCTGTTTGAAGGGCAACTCGAGATGCAAGGCGGTTATATTACGATTCATTCCGGCTCGCAGGGTAATGCCACTGCAACCAGTGCCCCCGGTGTATTCGCAGCAGGGGATGTCGCGGACCATATTTATCGACAGGCCATCACGTCAGCCGGATTTGGATGCATGGCGGCTTTAGACGCGGAGAAATTTCTAGACGATTAAATCATGTCGACCGACGCATTTGGGTTCCCACCCACAGAGTCCGCGCTCAGTGATCCCCCAGGTCTGCTCGCGGTTGGCGGCGATCTTACCGAAGCTCGTTTGCTCCATGCCTACTCCAAAGGCATTTTCCCGTGGTACTCGGCAGGTGAGCCCATCTTATGGTGGACTCCATCGCCTCGATGTGTGCTTTTCCCCTCCGACCTTCGGATCTCTCGAAGCCTAAAAAAGCATCTTAAAAGACCTTTTGAAACGCGACTAAATACCGCGTTTGATCAAGTGATCGAGTTATGTGCCACCGTGGACAAGCGTGAGGATGCCACTTGGATTTCAGAAGATATGCGGCGAGCGTACCAAGCCTTGCACACTGCTGGGTTTGCCCATTCGATCGAGGTCTACGAAGATAATATGCTCATCGGAGGACTTTATGGCTTGCGATTGGGATCGGTATTCTTTGGGGAATCGATGTTTAGTTTAAAGCCAAATGCATCAAAAATAGCACTTGTTGCGCTATGTCATTTGGCGCTAAAGTCCGAAGTCGCACTCATCGATTGTCAAGTCGAGAATCCGCATTTGCGATCTTTAGGGGCGCGCTGTATTTCCCGCGCTGAGTTTGAAAGTGCTCTGGCCGAGTTTGTGCCCCGCCCCGTTACCCCAGATCTTTGGGTGCTCGCGTTATCAACACAGGATCTATCATGAGCTCGTCGCTGCAACATTTAAAAGTATTTACCACCTATCCACACACATGCAGTTACTTGAGCGATCAAGAAGCCACAACTTTGTTCGTTGATCCTCAGCAGAATATTGATCAAAGCACGTATACTTCTTTATCACGCTTAGGTTTCCGTCGCTCAGGCCGCCATATTTACAAACCGAGCTGCGCTGAATGCCAATCGTGCATTCCCGCTAGAATCCCGTGTGCCAGCTTTAGCCCCTCTAAGGGACAGGCAAGAGTCCTCAAGCGCAATCGTGACCTGCGCGTCACTGTCAGTAGCTCACTTGACGATCCAAGATCCTATGAGCTCTATGAGCGCTATATTACAGAGCGACATCCCGATGGGGATATGTATCCGGCTACCCGAGAACAATTCGACTCTTTTCT
>DOVB01000028.1 GCA_003520285.1 Halieaceae bacterium | reverse complement strand
CCCCACTGGGCGGCCTCGAGCATATTATGACCCCCGGTAGGCACCAATGAGCCGCCAATAAAAGCAACATCCGCCGCACCCAGCAAAGTCACTAACTCACCCATTGTGTCAGCGAGCACGACATCGGTATCGGCATCAATCGCAGTCGTGACCGAACGCTGTGTGTAGCGCCAGCCGTCTGCTTCTATCATGCAACGCACCGTTTCGAAGCGATCTGGGTGCCTGGGTACGATACACAGCAGGGTGTCGGGGTGCTTCACCTTTATACGGCGAAAAGCCAATAAAACCTGCTGCTCTTCTTGATCATGCGTGCTCGCTGCGACCACTATGGGTCGAGTGGCCGCACTCCAGTCAGCGCGAATGGATTCAGCAGCCGTAAGCACCGAGGACGGGAGTTGTTGATCAAACTTGATATTGCCAGAGACGCTTATTTGATCTCGGGGCACACCAAGGGCACGAAATCTCTGAGCATCGTGCTTGGCCTGGGCTATAACCAGTGTCAATTGTTCCAGCATCGTTCTGCGCAAGCTCGGCACCAGCGAATATCGCCGCGCAGATTTTGCCGATAAACGCCCATTAATCAGCACCACGGGAATCTTTCGATCCTTCGCTTGAGCCAATAAGTTGGGCCAGAGCTCGGTCTCTATCAACAAAATAAGTTGTGGTCGCACCCGATCGAGAACTCGCCGCAACGGGCCCCGCAGATCCCAGGGCAGATACATGTGCAACACGGAATCGCCGAACTCGGAGAGCAGGCGTTCCGACCCTGTGGGTGTTGAAGTCGTCACGAAGAGCTGATGCTGGGGATAAGACGCCCGCAGTCTTCGAATCAACTGGCTCGCGACCACGACCTCACCAACTGAAACCGCATGGATCCAAATCAAGGGTCTGCCCAGTTCGATCGCTGGGACATGGAAACCCAAGCGCTCCCCCCACCGCTTGCGATAAGACGGGAGTCGCCGCCCACGCCACCACAGTCGAGCCATCAACAACGGTAGGCTCAAAAATAGTAGCGCGGTATACAATTGACGCATGATATCTCGTTTGTTTACGGTGTGACGCGAGGATAGCCGCGCTTGCCCTGAAAGCCAAGACGGAATTACCGGGCAACGTGGTATAGTCCGGCCTGAACAAAAGAGAACCGTTTATGCTCGACCCTAAACTTGATCTTATTGCAACCCAGACCCCGGGATTTTTGAGCGCGGCAGAGGGCTCAATGCTGCACGCAGCGGCTGCCGAAGCGGGGCGTCTTGGCGTCATCATTGAAATCGGTAGTTACTGCGGAAAATCCACAGTATATCTCGGCTCAGGCGCAAATCAGGCCGACACACTGGTATTCGCGATAGACCATCACGGAGGCTCAGTAGAACATCAAGCCGGAGAGTTCTTTTATAACCCCGAGTTGGTGGATACCCATGGCGATACCGATACGCTCGCGCGATTCCGACACACCATTCGGGAGGCGCGCCTCGAACACCGTGTTATTGCTATTGTTGGCAACGCCAGTGCCGTCGGGCGTCACTGGACTCAGCGGGTCGGCATGGTATTTATTGATGGCGGACATAGCATGCATGACGCGGTAAGCGATTACCGTTTGTGGTCGAGCCATATTGCACTCGATGGTTTGCTCGCAATTCATGACCACTACCCCACAGCAAAAGCTGGCGGGCAAGCACCGAGAGCCATTATCGAGGCCGCCTTGCAATCTGGCCTGTGGGCTCTTGACCGTGAAGTGGATAGTTTACAGATTCTGCGGCGGTTAAGCTGATCAGGCCCAAGCTTTACCGGAAGCCGCTTCGTTGACGTCTGTCAGCATCTCGACATGGGTAAATAATCGAGCTGCAGGCGTGTGCAGTGTGAGCGCATCAGCCGCCAGTAACACAGCCGCGGCAGTCCAAGTAGGGCGTTCGTTAGGCCATAAAATTTGCTCGGAAAATTGAAAGCCGGTCCAGTATGAGCCGTCGCTATGACGCCATTGCGATACCCAACTAAAAACTTCTCGAGCCTTGGACCGCTCCCCAGCCGCCAGCAATGCCATCACAAGCTCACAGGTTTCAGCGATCGTCACCCACGGTTGATCAGCTACACAGCGGCACCCCAGACCTTGCTCGACGAATTCCTGCCATCGCCCCGCAAGGCGGTCTCGTGCAGCCGCGCCCTGATAAGCACCCACTAACACCGGATAAAACCAATCCATGGAGTATCTGGCCTTGCTCTCCCAAGTGCGATCAAATCGCTCTGGGTGCCGAACAAGACAGCGCCCTAACTTGGCGCGAGCGCGGTCATAATGGCAAGGTTGCCCCAAAGTAACCGCGATATTATGGGCACACTCCAGGCTTTTATAGATGGATGAGCATCCGGTAACGAGTGCATCTTGTGCTACTTCGTCATCGTCATCTGCAGCCCAATCGATATCGCCTAAGGGGTTTTGTCGGGCCAGCACGAAATCGAAAGCGCGCTGTACCATTGGCCAGTAGCGCTCTAAAAATCTATGATCTTGAGTAATCAGATAATGATGCCAAACACCGGTCGCTATGTAAGCGCAGAAATTGGTCTCGCGCCGAGAGATATCTCCCTTGCGACCATCTCGGTATTGAGCCCACCAACTTCCGTCGTCCAACTGAACATGTTCAAGCCACTCGTAAGCGCGCTCTGCATCCTCGAAATACCCGCCGATGGACAGCGCCATTGCCGCTTCAATATGATCCCACGGGTCGGTATGGCCACCATCGAACCAGGGGATCTCACCACTGGGTTTTTGCAAAGAACGAATATACGAAAAAGTATCGGCAAATAGATCGTGCGGAAACAAGCCGGGACCAAGATACAGAGCGTTCATGATGACATCGCTTTTTTTCGATAGTACAAAACGACGCTTTTCCCCATCCACGGATTGAGAAGAGCCTCAAGGGCACCGGTGATCCAAGGTTTATGCATCAGATCCCAGACCAACAGACGATGATAAAGTCTAATCATAAAATGGCTCGGTGTCTGCCAAAACAAGGACCTTAGCCACCAATAAGGCACATGCAAGGCGTGCGCGCCGTGATTGTGGTAGAGCGTAAACGGCAATTGTTCGATTTGACGCCTGAGATCACCAAGACGAAAGATTCGTAAATGACCACCAAGCTGCAAGTGATAGTCACTCGACAACCACCAACAGATTCTTTCAGGCCAGCGTCTGGGTACTGATACCACCAGCTGGCCACCGGGCTTCAGGACTCGGTCGATTTCCTGCATCACTCGCGCGACTGATGGCACATGCTCAAGCACTTCACTGCAAATAACCGCATCGAAACTGTGATCAGCAAAAGGCAAAGCATAGCCACTGGCCTGGGTCAGCATAGGTCGACGAGGCTCATTGACACTCACAGCCCAATCTTGCGTTTTCTCACGCCCTGTCAGCAGGTCTCCATGCGACAAATCGACACCCACAGCCGCCACATCTGCCGCCAACAAAGCCCCTATGAGATGACGCCCTTCACCGCAACCAAGATCGAGAACGCGCTGGCCGGTACTGAGGGGCAAATATCGAAAATCAACGGTTTGCATGCGAGAGTGACGCCTCATATTCAGCGATAGTTCGTTGAGCACAGGCGCTCCATGAAAATAACCGCTCGATTCTAGCCCGACCTTTCTGTTCAAAACCATGCCGCAGCTCACTATCGTGCAATAATACCGCAACTGCATCAGCGAGCGCCTGTGGATGAGCAGTGGGTACTATTAATCCAGCATCGCCCACAACTTCAGGTAGGGCGCCGCCATCGGTCGCAACCACTGCAGTGCCCGATGCCATCGCCTCTGCAACAGGTAAACCAAAACCCTCGTAGAGCGAAGATGATAAAAATACGGTGGCCTCGTTGTAGTAGTGCACTAAACGGTCTTGACTCAGATGCTTTTCAAAATCAATCCAAGGCGCGAGCCCATGGCGATCGATGGCGCACTGAGCGTCTCCGTCAGCGCGCAGCGAACCGACCAGTCTCAGTCGGAGTTCCGGATAGGACTGCCGCAAGATCGCAAAGGCCTCTATACCAAACACAACGCCCTTGAGGGCGGTATCAGAAGACGCCGTCAACATGATTCGATTGGGATCCTTTTGGATCGTCGCCAAGGGTTGAAACACCCCTGTATCGGCGCCAATGCCGGTCACCACAAGACGCTCCGAGCGGACACCGAACTCACGCTCGATATCCTTCCGCGCGGATTCCGATACGGTCATTATCTTCGGTAATTGACGCGCCACAGCAATCTGCATGCCCAAAAAAGAATGCCACCGTCGCAACAACACCCGGCGCCACCAGGAGGGTTCAGCGGACAATGCCAAGCGCAGATCACTGGTAATAGGGTGGTGAATAGTAGCCACCACGGGATAGCCCATTGCCCGTAAATCCAGCAGGGCGTAGCACAAGCTCTGATTGTCGTGAATCAGGTCGTAATGGGGTTTATGGCGCTTGATATAGCGCTTTAATCTTCGCCCAAAGGTGTAAGGCTCAGCGAATCCACCGGTAAGTTTACTGAACCATTCGATAATATGACTGAGAGAGGCAAGATGGTGCCAGCGCAAAGATCGCAAGCCATGCTGGTATAAATCGAGACTGGGTAATCGGATGAGTTGTATACCCTCATCGAGGTTTGGATAGGGCGGTCCAGAGATCACGTCTACAGCCACGCCCTGCTGCACCAGCGCTCTTGCTAGAGCACTGACGTAGACGCCTTGCCCACCGCTAAAAGGCTGGCTGCGATAACTCACCAACGCAACCCTGATAGGCCCGGTCACACCGATCCGCCGAAGCGCTTACACTGAATCATTCAACCACTCTCTAGTTCAGTTAGCGCGCCCAATAAATGACAATACGTCCTCGAGTACTTGCGCTCGCTCTGGCTCATTGAAAATTTCGTGATACAACCCGGGATATCCCTGATATTCGGCAACCTCAGACCCCAGCTTTTCAATAAACGCCTTCGATGCTGTTGGCGATGTCATCACATCCGCCTCTCCGTGTACGATTTTCAAGGGCACAAGAATTCGGCCGGCCTGGTCATTCACACGCGCGACACAATCAAACAGCTCAGTGACCAATCTAGCGCTTATTTTGCCATGATGGACGAGAGGATCAGCTTGATAGGCAGCAACGACCTCTGCTGAACGAGACACCTGACTTGCATCTAGAGCCAAAACACCTAACTTGGGTAGCAAGTAAGACAGGGCCCTAGTAATGCGTTGCTGCCACGCTGGTGGCGCAGGATCGATACCAAGCGCTGGCCCCGAGAGAACCGCACTCTGAAATTTGTCTTGATGGCGCAGCAAAAACGCAGCCGCTATCAGGCCACCTAAACTGTG
>DOVB01000044.1 GCA_003520285.1 Halieaceae bacterium | reverse complement strand
ATGAGAACCCTGTTTAACATTCTTGGGCCTCTCACCAATCCCGCCTTTGCCAAGCGGCAGGTGGTGGGTGTTTTTGAGCCAAGTTTATGTGATTTTATGGCACAGGTCTTAGCCGCACTGGGCACTGAACACGCTTTAGTGGTTCACGGCCATGGTGGTCTCGATGAATTGAGTCTCTCTGGCCCGAGCGATGTTACGGAACTTCGTGATGGCCAAATAACCCACTATCAAGTGACACCAGAACAACTGGGTTATGCCAGCACAAGCCTCGCGAGCTTGGTGGTCACCAGCGCTTCTGAATCGGCACTGTTGATTTCGAGCGCACTGGCTAACAAGGCGGGCGATCAGTTTGACGCCGCACGGGCGATGATAGCCCTGAACGCGGGCGCAGCTTTGTATGTGAGCGGCTGTGCGCAGACGCTGACTGCGGGTGTTGAGCTGGCGGCCGATGTGATTGCAACGGGGCAGGCCAAGGAAAAGCTCAGTAGCTTCATTCAGTTCACGCAAATTATGGCGGCGGCGGCAATAGAGCTATGAGTACACCCACGATTCTAAAGACCATCGTTAGCCGCAAATGGGAAGAAGTTGCCGTTCTAAAGCGTCGTATGTCCCTCGCTGACCTAGAGGACTTGCAGCAGCAACAAACCCCGGTGCGAGATTTTGAGGGCGCGATTGTTTCGCGTTGTCAGCGGCAAGAAGCCGCGGTAATAGCAGAGGTCAAGAAGGCGTCGCCGAGCAAGGGAGTGATACGAGAGGATTTTAACCCCGCAGAAATAGCACATTCCTATGCGAATTATGGCGCAGCATGTTTGTCAGTGCTCACTGACGTCGATTTTTTCCAGGGTCATGATGATTATTTGCAACAGGCAAGAGCGGCCTGTGACATTCCCGTTTTGCGCAAAGATTTTACTGTGGATGCTGTCCAAATCGCCGAGGCAAGGGCGATTGGTGCCGATGCCATTTTGCTGATAGCCGCCGTCCTTGACGACGCCGAGCTGCAGGACTTGTTTGCAGTTGCAAGCGCTTATCGATTGCACAGTCTGATAGAAGTGCATAACAGGCAAGAGTTAGAGCGGGCCCTAAAGTTAGGGGCCTCGATTCTTGGTGTTAACAATCGGGATTTGCATACTTTTAATACCGATTTAAACACGACCATCCAATTGTTGTCTGAGGTGCCTCAGGGTGTATCGGTGGTGACCGAGAGCGGCATCCACTCTCGTGCCGATGTGACTCTTATGCGGAGCAGCGGTGTGCATGGTTTTCTAATTGGCGAAGCCTTTATGCGAGAGCCCGATCCGGGACTGGCGTTGAAGGCATTATTTGAATCAGACAGATGAACTCTGAACGTCGATCTTCGTGATCGGCATTGTTACAGTCAAGGAGGCTCGGTGGAAGCGCGTGTAAAATGGACCGATGGGAAGCAATTTTTGGGCGAAAGCGGCAGTGGCCACGTGGTAGTAATGGATGGCCCAGAATCCCTTGGAGGGCACAATAAAGGACTCAGACCGATGGAGATGTTACTTATCGGAACGGGAGGTTGCGCCAGCTTTGACGTGATTAGTATGCTCGAAAAAAGTCGTCAAAAGGTGGTGGATTGTGTGGTCGATTTGCGAGCTGAGCGGGCAGATGCGGTGCCAGCGGTATTTACTGAAATTGCGATGCATTTCACCGTGACAGGGGTTAACTTAAAAGCGTCTCAGGTCGAGCGAGCAGTGGCGCTGTCGGCAGAAAAGTATTGCTCTGCCTCGATCATGCTAGGCGCTGCTGGCGTCAAGGTGTCTCACACCTTTGAGGTGGTAGAGTTTGGCGAGACGGCCGACTGAACTCGATCGTTAGATCACGGCGCTATAAGTAGTAGCTGGTTTTGGTCATCAGCGTGGCAACCTGCGTCATTACCGTTTTAATTGGCTGAGGCAGCTCAGCACCGCCCGCTTGCAGTGCCGCATCGCCATGTCGCTGCTCGTCTTCGATCATTGTTTGTAAGACCAGTCGAGAGCGACGGTCTGCAAGCGGTAGCTGTTTTAAATGGTCCTTGAGATGTCGACAGACTCGCTCTTCGGTGGCTGCCACAAAGCCGAGCGACCACTTATCTCCTGCCAAACCTGCCGCCGCACCAAGGCCAAATGACAGTGTGTACCAGAGTGGATTGAGTGCACTTGGTTGGCTGTCTAATTGATCGAGGCGTTGCTTACACCACACTAGGTGATCGATCTCTTCTTGCGCGGCTGATTGCATTTCAGAACGAACTTCTGGCAGCTTCGCGGTGAGAGCTTGCCCCTGATACAGAGCCTGAGCGCACACCTCGCCAGCGTGATTGACCCGCATGAGGCCAGCAACGTGGCGCCTCTGACGTAGGTGGGTCACACCTTCGCTATGGCCGTCTGCTGGACTTGGTCGCGACGGTTGTAAACCTTTGTGAGTGAGGGTTTTGACGACCGTGTCGAGCTCGCCGATCAGCCGGTCAAAAACACTCAAACGCCGAGGCTTAACAGGTACTAGTGGCAAGCTTGTCACACGGGCCTCCTTCTTTAGAGGGCGCTACAGCGCTCTCCAGCCTATATCGCGGCGGTAAAACATTCCGTTCCATGATATCGCTTTTGTCGCGTCATAACAGCGGTTTTGGGCGTCTTTTAAGTCCGCGCCGAGAGCGGTCACGCAAAGCACCCGGCCACCGCTGGTGCATACCGCGCCATTGGTCAGCTTGGTACCCGCATGGAATACTTTAACGTCTGGATCCGAGATATCGGTAAGCCCCGCAATTGGATCTCCGATGCGATAGTTTGACGGATAACCCTCTGCTGCAAGTACGACCCCGATGCTGGGTCTGGGATCCCATTGAATGGTCTGGTTCGCGAGGTCTCCGCTCAAGGCCGCTTGGCATAGGGTGACCAAATCTGATTGGAGACGCATCATAATTGGCTGTGTTTCAGGATCGCCAAAACGGCAGTTGAACTCGATGACTTTTGGCATGCCCTGTGCGTCGATCATGACGCCGGCATACAAGAATCCGACATAGGGCGTCCCTTCTGCTGCCATTCCTCGCAATGTCGGGTAAATGACTTGCTGCATAATGATGTCGTGAATCTCGGTTGTCACTACGGGCGCCGGGGAGTACGCACCCATGCCGCCAGTGTTAGGTCCGGTATCTGCTTCGCCCACTCGCTTATGATCCTGGCTTGTGGCCATTGGCAGGGCATGTTCACCGTCGCAAATGACGATGAAGCTGGCCTCTTCGCCGATCAGACATTCCTCTATGACGACACGACAGCCCGCATCTCCGAAGGCATTTCCAGAGAGCATATCGCAGACGGCATCGATAGCCTCTGCTTCGGTCATTGCGACGACGACACCTTTGCCCGCCGCTAGTCCATCTGCTTTGACCACGATCGGCGCGCCGTGCTGGCGGATATAGGCAATCGCAGGATCAGTTTCTGTGAATGCACGATAGTGCGCGGTTGGGATATTGTGACGCACCAAGAATTCTTTGGTAAACGCTTTCGAGCCCTCAAGTTGGGCCGCCGCCTGACAGGGGCCGAAGCAGGGCAGACCTCGCTTTGAAAAATCGTCGACGATGCCGGCTACCAATGGGATCTCGGGACCGACGATAGTGAGTCCGATATCGTTCGACATCACGAACTGCGCCAGAGCCTCAAAGTCTAGGGGGTCAATCGGAACATTCACGAGTCCGGGTTCAGAGGCAGTACCCGCATTTCCTGGGGCAACAAATACGGTGTCTACCAATGGTGATTGAGAAGCCTTGAATGCCAAAGCATGTTCCCGGCCGCCGCTACCAATAACCAGTAGTTTCATTTTATTTGTCTCTCTAGTGCCGGAAATGTCTCATGCCAGTAAAGACCATGGCAATATTCGCTTCATCTGCTGCTGCGATGACCTCATCATCACGAATCGATCCACCGGGTTGAATGACTGCGGTGATCCCTGATTTGGCAGCGTTATCGATACCATCTCGAAAAGGGAAAAAGGCGTCTGACGCCATGACCGAGCCGCTTACCGCAAGGCCTGCGTGCTCGGCCTTAATCGCCGCAATTCGTGCCGAGTTGACGCGCGACATCTGACCCGCACCGACGCCTATTGTGCGCTCATTCTGAGCGTAGACGATGGCATTACTCTTCACAAACTTGGCAACTTTCCAGGCAAACAATAGATCGGTGAGTTCTGTCGAGGTCGGTGCTCGTTGCGAGACAACGGTGAGCTCATTGGCAGTAACGAGACCTAAATCTCGATCTTGCAGCAGAATCCCGCCATGGACTTGTTTGATGTCAAGCGCAGCACTGGTTGGTGTCCATTGCTCTGTAGTAAGGACTCGGACATTGGTTTTTTCGGCTAAAATCGGCAGTGCATCAGGCTCTACTGTGGGAGCGATGATCACCTCGACAAACTGTTGGTCGATAATCGCTCTTGCGGTGACAGCGTCGAGCGCTCGGTTGAAGGCGATAATGCCCCCGAAGGCACTTTCACGGTCTGTTTCAAATGCTTTTTGATAGGCTGTCACGAGAGTCTCAGCAGACGCAACGCCGCAGGGGTTGGCGTGTTTGACGATGACGCAACTGGGTGCCTCAAAGACTTTAACGCACTCAAGTGCGGCATCAGTATCGGCGACGTTGTTATAGCTGAGAGCCTTGCCCTGAACTTGTCGAGTGCTGGCAATACTGGCTGCGGGCGTTTGCTGCTCGGTATAAAAAGCGGCCTCTTGATGCGGATTCTCGCCATAGCGCATGGTTTCAACTTTGCGATACTGCTTGGTATACGTTCTTGGGAATCGGGGCTCGCCACCAGCCACAAACTGCCCAAAGTGATTTGCGATGGCAGCGTCATAGCGCGCTGTGTGCTCAAATGCTTTGATGGCAAGATCGAAGCGCGTTTCGTAACGCGTTGCACCGCCCGTTTCTTGTAGCTCTGTGAGGACGCGTTGGTAGTCGCTGGCGTTGACGATGATTGTCACGTCGCGGTGATTTTTCGCCGCCGAGCGCACCATGGTTGGTCCACCGATATCGATGTTCTCAATCGCCTCTTCTTGAGTGCAATTAGGGTTCGCGACGGTCGCTGCGAAAGGATACAAATTTACCACGACCAGATCGATTGCTTCTATGCCATGGGCGCTCATCAGATCGTTATCGATGCCTCGCCGGCCCAATATGCCGCCGTGCACTTTGGGGTGCAGGGTTTTGACTCGGCCGTCCATCATCTCTGGAAATCCGGTGTAGTTTGAGATCTCACGAACGTTTAATCCCGCTTCGGACAGCAGTGAGTAAGTGCCGCCGGTAGAGATGAGTTCGATATTCATCGCAGACAGCGCTTGCGCAAATTCAACGATGCCAGTTTTGTCAGAGACGCTAATGAGTGCTTGTTTAATTGGAGCGAGAGAAGAGTCGGTCATGTCCATCCTAATCGATGAGTTGGTAATGCTTAAGTTTCTTGCGGAGGGTGCCTCGGTTGAGTCCAAGCATCTGCGCTGCTTTACACTGGTTATTCTGCGCTTGTTGCATGACGTGGGAGAGCAGAGGACGTTCAACTTCACTGATGACCATCTCGTACAGGCCAGTCGGCATTTCGTCACCCATTTGGTCGAAGTAAGTCACTAAGCTTTGATTCACCGCATCGCGCAGACTCATGAGACAGGCCTCTTATTGTTCTTATTCATTACGCTACTTTCGCCTTGAGTGACAAACTCAGTTCATTCAAAAAATCGAGTTGCTCGTTGGCTGTTTGCAGAGCGTTGAACTGAGATCGGAAGATTCGATCTAGTTGCATGGACTCAAAATACCAACCTACATGCTTTCTCGCAAACCGAGGCCCCATAAAAGCCCCATAAAATTGGTGGATCTCGGTGATATGTTCAATTGCGCTAACCAA
>DOVB01000185.1 GCA_003520285.1 Halieaceae bacterium | reverse complement strand
GGGCGACTGAGAAACGCCGCTAGGCGCCGTTAGCTCACGAGCGTTAATGTAAGCCCGCTCTGAAATCTGATGATAGGCTCGCACGTTTTTATAAAAAGACGTGTATGACTGATTGATTTTGGCCGCCATCGAATCCTGGGCTACAAGCTCGGCCAACACCTCTTCGGACGCCTTCGCCAGGGCCAACAGAACCTCATCTGGAAGCCGCCTCAGTTCGACACCATGCACTTCAACCAATTCTTGCAATGCTGCGTTATTCCTAGCCGTAAATTCGTCGAGCATATCTTGATTAGCGGCCCGTGCAGCTGCGCTCACAATGGCCTGCAAATCATCGGGCAGAGCCGCCAGGGCGTTGGCATTGACAATAAGCTCAAGCATTGCCCCGGGCTCATGCCAACCTGGGTAATAGTAGTATTTGGCCACCTGATGAAGACCGAGTGTCAAGTCATTGAACGGGCCAACCCACTCCGCTGCATCGATCACACCAGTTTCTAGCGAGGTATACAGCTCTCCCCCAGAAATTCTGACGGAAGAACCCCCAGCTCGCGTGAAAACTTCACCTGCAAGACCGGGAATCCGCATTTTCAGACCTTTAAGATCGTCCGCCGTATTCACTTCCTTATTAAACCAACCCGCCATCTGAACACCGGTGCTGCCGCCACTAAAAGGCACCAGATTAAATGGGGCATACAGCTCTCGCCACAGCTCTAAGCCACCCCCGTAATGAAACCAGCCGTTCATTTCTTGTGCCGTCATGCCAAACGGGACTGCAGTGAAAAAGACCGATGCGGGTATTTTTCCTTTCCAGTAGTAGGCGGCCCCATGACCAGCATCTGCGACCCCTTGCGAGACCGCATCGAATACCTCGAATGCCGGCACCAACTCACCCGCCCCATAGACATGCACTTTCATTCGACCATTGCTCATCTCGGCGACTAATCGAGCAAAGGTCTCGGCCGCCGAACCCAATCCGGGAAAGTTCTTCGGCCATGTCGTTACCATTTTCCACTGCACCTCGAGCACCGATTGCTCGGCCGATTGCGGCAACCAATTCGCCGATTGAACTGCTCTAGAGCGGTCGTAGGCCCACAGCCCAATAACGGTGACAAGGAGCGCTACCAGCATCAGAATAATCACGGGGCTTAATTGTCTTTCGGTTCTTGGTACAGACATAATTTAAATCCTTACGATCACAAAGCCTGCAAATTCGCGTAATGAAGCACTAACCATTTGGTGCCATCCGTATCGAAGTTAACCTCGACACGGGCATGACTGCCGCGCCCTTCATAGTTGATAATCACACCCTCGCCAAAAATTTGATGAAACACTCGCTGGCCCAAGCTAACACTCGCATCGGGCACAGGCGTATGCTCGAATCGACTTCGAGGCTGTGTGACTGTCGATTGTAAACGAACCTCTTGAAGACAACCCTCTGGAATCTCTCGCACAAAGCGCGACGGGGTGTTGTAGTTGTCTGAGCCATGCATTCTGCGTGTTTCAGCATACGTGAGTACTAACTTAGTCATTGCTCTTGTGATGCCCACATAACACAAGCGGCGCTCTTCTTCTAAACGTGTTGGGTCCTGCATAGACATTTGATGAGGAAATAATCCCTCTTCCATACCCGCCAAAAAAACCAGTGGGAACTCCAGGCCCTTGGCAGAATGTAGCGTCATGAGTTGCACGCTGTCTTCAAAGTCATCTGCCTGCCCTTCACCGGCATCTAGCGCGGCATTATCTAAAAACTGTTGTAAGGGCGTTACCTCCATGTCGTCTGCTCTAAACTGCCCTGCAGCGACCACGAGCTCTTGAAGGTTCTCGACACGGGCCTGACCTCGTTCGCCTTTTTCTTTCTGATGAAACTCAAGCAGACCCGAGCCCTCGACAACGTGATCTGCAAGCTCGGCTAAAGGTAAGTCGTCGGTATCCACATCTAACTTTTCGATCAGGTCTAAGAAACCCTTAAGCGCACTCGCCGCGCGTGCTGGCAACCCCGATTGGCAGAGCACTAACGCGGCATCCCACAGGGATTCAGAGTGCTGTCTAGCACGCGCTCTCAACAGCTCGATCGTTTTGGCACCGATACCGCGCGTTGGCGTATTGATCACACGCTCGAAGGCCGCATCATCGTTACGGCCATGCACCAGCCTCATGTAAGCCAGCGCGTTGCGAATTTCTAATCGCTCATAGAACCGCTGCCCGCCATAAATCCGATACGGAATATCGGCCCTCAAAAAAGCCTCTTCCAACACCCGAGACTGTGCATTCGAGCGATACAGTATCGCGACACTAGAGCGTTCATTGCCAACTCGAAGCCAATCATCAATCCGATCTACAATAAATCGTGCTTCGTCGTGTTCATTAAAACCCGCATATAAATCAATGAGCTCACCTTCGTCACCAGCGCTCCAAAGATCTTTACCGAGGCGACCGAAATTGTGATCTATCACCCCGTTCGCTGCTTTTAGTATCAACTGTGTTGATCGATAGTTTTGTTCTAAACGAATCGTTTGAGTGTTCGCAAAATCTTGGCTGAACCGCTGAATATTCTCAATTCGTGCGCCGCGCCAACCATAGATCGACTGGTCATCGTCACCCACCGCCATGACTGGGATACGATCCCCAGCCAGTACTCTGAGCCAAGCATACTGGACTGC
>DOVB01000164.1 GCA_003520285.1 Halieaceae bacterium | reverse complement strand
GGGTCGATAAATTTCCACTCGATCACCGGCTCGCAGTATTTGTGCATCTGATACCGGCTCGCTAAAAATCCCCAAGGGCAATGCTGATAACGCAAATTCCTTGAATTCACCCTCGATACCCGACAACTCGACTGCTTGGCGCGCGGTTGTGCCCACACGTACGGTTAAACACTTGATGACTTGACGATCAGGTAACGCAAAGGCAACCTCGATCCCGATTTGATCTGTAGACTCACCCATGCCCACCCCCAAGCGCCGAATGCGCGCGACGGATAATCGCATCAACTACCGAGGTACTGACTCGCTCAGCCACTTGCTTAGCCGCGAAACCCTGCAATGGGCCTGACGTTTCGAACTGTAAATCAAGCGACACCTTAGCCGCCGAATCGGCGAGGGAACTAAAGACCCAACGACCCACCAGGTGCTGCAGAGGCCCATCGATGAGTTCCATGATAATCTCGCGCGGCTCAACCAAGGTGTTGCGGGTCGAGAAAGAGTAGTTGCCTCCCATCGCGCCAATGGTTAACTCTGCTTCTACACCCTGCTCCCAGGTGCGAACAATGCGGGCCGCAGAGCAGCCGCCAATAAAGGTGGGATATTCAGGAATATCGCAGACGAGCTGATACAGATGCTCGGCCGGATAGGGTAGCAATGCGCTGCGTTGGATTCTTATCATCGGCATAGTATAGCGATGCTGAGATCAGCAAGCGAGAATCGCTTAATAAACCCACCACCCCGCCACTAGGACTAGGACTGCCGCGATGGGAGCTAGGTAACGCAGCAGACCAATCCAAATCCGTATAAACGTGTAAGTCTCGCGGTCAAGGGCTCGTACCAAGCCATATTTGTGGGCCCGCCAGCCCACGAGAATACTCAAACCCAAGACGATAATCGGCACCAGCACAAGCACGATCAGGCGATCGATCAGCGCCAGCGCCAACCACAAATCTGAATCGCCATCACCCAATTTAACCAAACTCAGAACCACCAGTGTCACTGCACCAAAAACCCCAACCATGGCAGCAGAGCGTCCTTGCCCCCAACCGGTTCGATGACCGACAACACCAATGACCACTTGCAGACAGCCCACGATAGTGCCCAACAAGACCAGTAATACCATGGCAAAGAACAAAAAGCCCATAGTATCGCCCTGAATACTATTGCCAAATGCGTGGGGTAAGCTCACAAACAGCAGACTAGGCCCAGTGCTTGGCAACACATCCTGCGCCAATATAAGAGGATAGACGATCACGCCTACCATAATCGCAAAGGCGATATCGAATAGCCCAACGCCGATCATTACCCGACCCAAAGGTAATCTATCGGATGAATAAGCCGACAAAGTGGCAGCAATTCCAAGGCCAACACAGAGCGTAGCCAGTGCTTGGATCACTGCGAGAACCGCAGACTTCGGACCGAAAGAGGAAGATTCTGCCGCAAACAACCAATCACCGGCTGCCATCATATCACCGACCAAAAAGCTGTGATGCAAGGACAACACTGCCAGAGCAAAAACCGCCGGAACCACCAGCCATGCCACTGCACCGATTCCCCTCCTAACGCCTGCTGCCAGTAGCACACAGGCAAGCCCAAGCATCGTTAGTGCTCCGAACAGCGCCTGTTCTGAATCGTTAAGCACAGCAGCGAAATAGTCGCCCACTTGCATCAGACTGATAGCGGCAAACTTTCCATTCCATAAATCAATAGCATAGGGCAGTACCCACCCGCTGATGATCAATAGCCCCAAGCCAACCCCGAACGCGGCTATTGCGCACATGAGCCCTAGAATTTCCCAATGGGGTGATGCCTGCGAGCGCTGCGCCAAATCGCCGATTGCCGCCGTCACCGATGCCTTGTGCGTGCGCCCAATCACCGCTTCAGCTAACACCAGAGGCACGGCAATGAGCGCCAGTGTCAACGCATAAACAATCCAGAAAGTTCCACCACCTTGCTCGGCTGCGACGCCACTGGTTCGCCAAATAGACCCAAGCCCAAGCGTCGCGCCAATCATCGCAAAGAAGAAAGTAGATCGTGATGCCCAGCTTGAAGCGTTGGTATCTTGCATGTCGATACGACTCTCGATCAGACCGTTAACGTTGAGCGATGCGCCCCTAGTTTAAAAGATAAGAATTTCCTATGCGAGGGTTTACCATGCCGTATAATGCCGCGATGAGCAAAAAGAAATCGAAAACAAGTAGCAACCAGATCGCACAGAATAAGCGTGCCAATTTTGATTACAAACTTTTAGAGGATTTCGAGGCGGGTATTGCCCTCACTGGCTGGGAAATTAAGAGCTTACGTGCTGGAAAAGTGCAACTCACAGACTCTTATGTGATTATGAAAAACGGTGAAGCCTATTTGTTGGGTGCTCAGATCACGCCAATGGCAACCGCATCGACCCATTTCGTAACCGAGCCCACCCGGACACGCAAACTGTTGTTGCACCGGAAAGAACTTGCTCGG
Organism: Halieaceae bacterium; assembly: GCA_003520285.1. GTDB lineage: Bacteria > Pseudomonadota > Gammaproteobacteria > Pseudomonadales > Halieaceae > Aequoribacter. The sequence continues at coordinate 3,240 of DOVB01000164.1, read as the reverse complement.
ATTCTGGCGGGAATCTCGCAGAAAGGACTGACCTGCGTCTGCACTGGCTTGTATTGGAAAGGACATCTTGCCAAAGCACGAGTAGCCCTGGCTCAAGGTAAACAAGCACACGACAAACGCGACACCACTAAAGAGCGGGACTGGAATCGTCAAAAACAACGTATTGTGCGAGCAGCGGTAAAACAGTAAAACTGCTCTGGTAAGAAGCGGCTGTCCATCGTCTGTCACAAGGAAATCTGAGATTATGATCCGACCTTTTCATCTTGCCCTGCCCTGCGCCAATATCGAAGAGACAACCGAGTTCTACACCTCGGTGCTAGGGTGCACAGTTGGACGCAGTAACGAGACATGGGTTGATCTTGATCTATTCGGACACCAACTTGTTTTTCATTACTGCGGTGGCGAGACCCTCGGGCGCTACTTTAATCCTGTCGATCAACATCAAGTACCGCTCCCTCATTTCGGCGTCCTGTTGAAACCCGATGCCTTTGATCAGTTGGCTGAGCGACTCCGAAGTCGCGTCAAGTTTGTGATCGAACCCTATCGCAGATTCAAGGGCACACCGGGCGAACAAGACACCTTGTTTTTTTACGACAACAACGGTTACGCACTCGAATTCAAAGCGTTCGCGGATGATCAGTATATCTTTGCGCCGTTCGACGCAAAAGCCGACGACTAAGCGTTTCACTCTTCACTAAAGTCATGCAAAATGAAGTCATCAGATGACGCCTCGGAGGCACGGCTATGCCAACCTATCAGCTCACAATCAATCAGCAAACTCACACGGTAAACGTCGATGACGATACGCCTTTGTTGTGGGTGCTTCGCGATGATCTTACGCTGCGTGGCACCAAGTTTGGGTGCGGTGCTGGCGCTTGCGGTGCCTGCACCGTTCATTTAAATGGCGCGGTGCCGAACAGTCATTTTTAGATGAAGTCGCACAAGTGATGGGCAAAGATCCAATCGAGATGAGGCTCGAGCTTCTCGAGCGAGCAAGGCTCAATCCTGTGGGCGATAACAATGATTATGATCCCGCTCGATACGCAGGCGTACTAGAGCTGGTCCGAGATAAATCAGGGTGGGCACAGCGTGGGGCTCGGGCTATGGGTGTGAGCGCCTATTTCTGCCATAAGTCTTACTGTGCCAATGTGATTGAACTAGAGATGAAGGATAATCAGCCCGCGCTTCGTAAAGTCACCAGTGCTGTCGACTGTGGGATCGTCGTGAATCCAGATGCTGCGGTGAATATGACCCAAGGCGGCATCATCAATGGCTTGTGCCACTCCTTATTCGGCGAACTTACCTTCGAGGCAGGAACACCGTCTAAACGGAACTTAGATGAGTATCGAATGTTGCGGATCAACGAGGCGCCTGAGTCGATTGACGTCTACTTTGTCGACAGCCAGATTGATCCAACAGGACTGGGCGAACCGCCTATGCCACCGACACCAGCGGCACTCGCTAATGCCCTGTATCAAGCGACCGGCGAACGCTTTTATGAGCAACCGTTTATTAAACAGCTCAACCGCTTAAGATCGTGACCCACAACTGAGCCCGTCTACGAACGAACGACTTAGCGCTTTGGAAACCAAGGAATTAGCCCTGAAGTCGTTCGAACGTAGTCTTCGTAGCCTGGCTTCTCGCGACCCAACTTTTTTTCGAGGGTCGCTTTGCCTGTGACACGCACCACTAACCACGAGTAAAGTAGAACTCCCACTAAAACGAATCCGACCTGCGGCACTTGAATCGCAATCAAGAATAAACCCCACCACTGAGCGAGCTCACCAAAATAATTCGGATGTCGGGTATAACGCCAAAGCCCCGTATTAAGCACTGTTCCCCGCTTACTCTCATCAGCCCGAAATTTTGATAACTGCCAGTCCCCTACTGTCTCGAAGAAAAATCCAATCCCCCACAAACTCAAACCTAGCCATGCGATCGCCGTCATATCGGCGGCCGGAGCCACCCAAAAAAAAATCTGCTGAGGCAGTGTTAGCAACCAGATCACGACACCTTGAAGTAAGAATACCTGTCGCAGGCTTAGCCAGTGAAACGCCCAACCCTCAGGTGCCCAGCTTCTTAGCTTGGTGTATCGCACATCTTCGCCGTGCCCCCAGTTTCGATGCACTAGGTACACGCTCATTCGCAGGCCCCAAATTAACACCGCAAATAGCGTTATCAGGGCTGCAGGCCCCTGTGCCTGGGTCTTCCAGAACGAGAAGCCAATCAACACGCTAATCACACCCGAGAAGGCCATATCAATAATACTCACATCACGAATGATGATACTGATCACCCACAGTGACGTTATCGCAGCAAGAGTAATCCCCGCGGTGGTTATTAATAACTCAAACATTGGCCCCTCTAATACTTTTATAGTTAGACTGAGAAGGATACTCTGGGCAGGTGGAAATTACGAGACTGATCAACAGGAGGAAAGATGCGCGATTCAGTTGCCGTCATTTCGGGTGCGGGTAAAGGCCTTGGCAGAGCTTATGCACTCGAGCTGGCCTCACTCGGCTGTCGGGTTGTTGTGAATAACCGACTTCATCCCAATCAGCCATCTTCGGCAGAGAAAGTCGTTGCTGAAATTCGCTCTGCGGGCGGAACGGCAATTGCACACCACGGGAGTGCGCATGACGCAACTTGCGGAGCGAGTTTAATCGATGCCGCGATGTCGCATTGGGGAAGGATCGATATAGTCATTGCTAACGCTGGCTATGATCAGCCACAAAGCTTCCACCACCAATCCATGAGCGATTTCACCGACATTATCACCGCCAACTTCTTTGGCACAGCACAGCTTCTGCACGCGGCATGGCCGCATTTGAGAGCAGCGAACTATGGTCGCGTGGTGGTATCAACTTCAACTGCAGGCCTATTTGGCAATCATGGGCAAGCTGCGTATGCCGCCTCGAAGGCTGCACTGATTGGACTCATGCGTAGCCTGCATTTAGAAGGCGTCAATCGCGGTATAAAGATCAATGCAATAGCGCCGTACGCTCACACGCCTTTAACCGACGCCTGGTTTTCCGATGCGCTGGCATCCGTATTCACCGCAACACAGGTGGCCAAATTTCTAACAGCACTCGTGAGTCCAGAATGCACAGCCTCTGGGCGGACTTTTATCGTCGGCGGAGACGCTGTCCGCGAAGCTCGCATGCTAGAGACAGCCGCCAAAGATAGCGCATCCCCGGCTATTTTCTCTGACCTCGAGACACTTTCCGCAACCATTCAGCC
>DOVB01000216.1 GCA_003520285.1 Halieaceae bacterium | reverse complement strand
CTCTCTGATGGCCTTGCGATGAAGCACCAGCGGCAGGTGGATCTCGGTAAAAGCTTCACGCAACCAGCGCTCTCCGTTGGAACCGGGGTCGCCGGAGAAACCTTGGAAATCGCCACCGGAGGCTCCTGCATCGGTCCTCGTGGTGATCGCGTCTTCACGATTCTCAAATCCCAGCACGAGGCTGGCCGGACCGCCCCAAGGGATGCTGAACATCTCACCCGTCACGTAGCCCGAGAAAACTGTCTGTTCGACAACCGTGTTGGTCATCCGGTTCGGAAACAGGTAGGCGGTATCGGCATCGTCAGGGAAACGACCGGTGTAAATGAAGGTCGGATCAAAGAAGTTCAGCGGTCGGCAGCTGACCGTTTGCCCTACACCGGAGACGACTCGCGGATCACAAACGTATTCCCCACTCTGTTCGTCGAGGCGCGTGTTACTCAACGTTTGCTCGAGACGGGGGAAGTACGGGATGCCAGAAATCGAATCGTCACCGTTGGAGCGCGAGTAGCTAGCGTACAAATCGTAAGTCCAGCCAGCAAGCGGACCGACGCCGTCCATGAACGGCAGATCACCTTTGATACCCGCTGTAATGCGAGTCTGCGCCACTTCCGTATCTCGAACGAAGTTACTTTGATAGAACAGCGTGCCGTCAAGACCGCCGAAGTTACCGAGGGCGTAGTCGCCAGGAATTCGGACGTTCCCCTGTCCCGCAGTGTTCGTCGCCGTCTCGCGAGACGACCAGGAAGCTTCGAAGTATTGCGTAGCATCGCCGTACCAGCCCGGTGCGTATTCGCCGACCGCGAAAACGGTCGTGCGTTCGAAGTCCGGGGCAAAAGCGGCCTGTAATTCTTCCGGCCACAGCAGCAGAGCAGCACCGTTTACGCTGCCTGGTGTCAATAGGTCGGCCGTGACGGGAATCTGGTAGAAGCCAGGCGGGAATCCCGTGATATTTGTGTCTCCATTGTAGCCAAAAAAGCCGTAGGCAGTGGAGGCGCTACCGGCCCCAAAGGATCCAGCGCACATTTCGTACAAATCACCGCTCGCGCCTTGCTGGAACTGGCTTAGGCAGTCACCGGAATACGGCCTGTAGAATCCGGCTAGGTCACCCTCTGCAAAGCCATTGGTTCTGGTGTATTCGGCGGCGAAGCCAATGAAGCCGCGGTCGTCATTCACACCCCAGGTGGCGCTGTACACTTCCTGGTCGCCACCCTCGTTGGGCAAACCCGTCCTACTTTGGTACGCGTCGAGCTGAAGACCATCAAAGTCGGTGCGCAGGATCACATTGACTACACCTGCGACCGCATCGGAACCGTATACCGAGGAAGCGCCATCCAGAAGTATGTCGACTCGCTCGATCAGCGAGCCGGGTACCAGGTTGAGGTCCGGATTACTCGGTGCACCGCCCACACCAGCAGGCGCCAAGCGGCGTCCGTTGACCATCACGAGCGTACGCCCCGGATCCAAGCCACGCAGCGAGGCGCTGGCCGAGCCTGGGCCGTTGTCCGTAAGCAACCCAGCTGATGTTGAAACTCCGGTCGTGATTTGCTGGCCCTGAACTACTGTGGCCTGGCGAAGCAACTCGGAGGTGTCGACCAGTCCGAGGTCACGAGAGGTTTCCCCATCGATCACCTGCAGCGGCGATATTGACGAGAAAGTGTCCCTGACGATGCGCGAACCCGTGGTAACGACTTCTTCCATCGGCGCCGGTTCACTGGAGGCGTCTACTTCGTCCGCAGCTTCTACTACTTCCTCCGCGAATTCTTCCTCGTCCGACTGGGCACTGGCGACACCGCCAGACAGAGTTAGCACTGTGGCTAGCAGAAATAGCCACCACGATCGCGGGCGAGGCTGTGCCCCCTTGGAAAATATGTTCATAAACACGCTCCTAGTACTATTTTTATGTATTTAGGCCCGAGCTTAGTCGACAGCGATATCACTAGTCAAGCTGTAGATATTGATTAAAGTAATAATCCACACATGGCAGATAGTTCAGCGATTAAGTCGGGGATAGCCAACTCAGCTTCAAACGCCTGTAAACCAACTGGCCTGCGGGTCGAGCACCGATCGATCCTGAGACGCCACATAGCGAAGCTTCTCGGCTGCCTGCGGCAAGTGATAGCGATAGAAAAACTGACATGCGGCAACTTTGCCCTTATAAAACTCGGTGTCTGCCTGCGCGCCATTTTGCAGCGCCTGCTTAGCAATCAACGCCTGACGCAGCCATAGCCAGGCTATGGCGACGTGCCCAAAGGCGTCCAGAAACGGCGTGGCACTGGAGAGGCGCGTTACCGTATCCGCCTGCTGATTCACGGTCTCGATCGTGCGCTTGGTCAACTGCCAGATGTCAGCAAGCGACTCACCCATCTCGGCAAGCATCTCGTTGACTGCGGCCGCCTCCAAAGCGGGCTGTATTTCTTGCTCCATTATTGTGAGCGTCGCGCCACCCGCCAGGTTTACCTTGCGGCCCAATAAATCGAGGCCATGGATGCCGTGGCTACCCTCGTGAATCGGATTCAGACGGTGATCGCGATACAGCCTTTCTACTTGGTACTCTCGGGTGTAGCCGTAGCCGCCTAAAATCTGGATCGCGTGCTTATTAGCCTCAAGCGTGTATTCAGAAGGCCAGGATTTTGGCAATGGGCGCGAGCAATTCGAGCAGCAAGGTAAGCCGTTGTGATTCTTCTAGATCGCTTGCGATGAGCTGTCGATCGACCGACTGCGAACAGTAAGACAGCAGCGCAATGCTCCCCTCGACCGCGACCTTCTGCTCCATGAGCAGCCTGCGGATATCCGCGTGCTCGATGATGGGGAGTATTGGACTGTTCGGGTCTTTATCTCCAGGGTGCCGGCCCTGCGGGCAATTGCGCGCGTAATCCAGCGAGTACAGATAACCCGCCAACCCCGACATCGTGGCGAGCATACCCACACCGATACGCGCCTCGTTCATCATATGGAACATGTTTTTGAGGCCTTCGTTTACCACCCCCCACCAAATAGCCTAGGCACTCGCCGCCCTCACCAAAGTTGAGTAGCGTGTTGGTCGTGCCCCGTTGACCCATCTTGTAATTGAGGCCCGCCAGCGCAATGTTGTTGAGCTCCCCCAGTGTGCCGTCGTCCTCGACTCGGATTTTGGGGACCAAGAAGAGTGAAATGCCTTTGACGCCCGGGGGCGCATCCGGTGTTCGCGCCAACGCCATATGCACAATATTCTCCGAGACATCTTGCTCTCCCCCGGAGATCCACATTTTTGTGCCGGTCAGCTTATGAGAGCCATCGCCCTTGGGCTCCGCCATACAGCGGATATCTGACAGTGAAGAACCGGCATGGGGCTCAGATAGGCACATCGTGCCGAACCAACGCCCCTCAATGAGCGGCGCTAAAAATCGGTCGCACAGTGCCTGATTGCCACACGCCTGCAACATATGGGCATTGGATTGAGTGAGGAGGACATAGCCGGCAGCGGGCGCATTCGCGGCTTGAAACATCCCCTGCATAAAATTGGCGACCAGAATCGGAAGTTGCATACCCCCATGCGCTGTGTCAAACGTCGCGGTGGGCGGCCCCGCCTGCACATAGGTCTCCAGACAAGTTTTTAATACGGCGGGTGTAAGTGCCATTTCAGGAACTCTACGATCAGGGGGTAGATCGCTATCTGGGTGTGTATGCCCCGATGCTTTCCGAGGCTGCGGACGGCGGCGCTGTTACCCATTTGTTTGGTGAGGGCGATGGCCCGCTCTGCTACACCGCCAACCCATTTTCAATGTCAACTCGAGATGGCAGTAGCGACGAACTCCTCATCTTTGTGCAGGGTGATGGGATTTGTGGCACGCAGGCTTGTGCGGCAGTGGAAGATCCAATTCCGCTGATCGACATCGGCCTGTTGAGTGCCAGGGGTCAAAACAACCCCGCAGCGAACTTCAACCTCGGTTACATACCCTATTGCGATGGCACATTATTTACCGGTGATCGAGACGTCGACAGCGACGACGATGGCCTGAATGACCGATTCTTCCGAGGCGCTCAAAATCTGGCTGCCTCGCTGGACGTGATTGCCAGCACCTACCCCGCGCCCAGCAGAATACTGCTCGCCGGCAATAGCGCAGGCGGCTTTGGCACACACACGGCGCTTCCGCTCGTGCGGCGCCTGTATCCCGATGTGCCGGTAGACCTGATCAATGACTCGGGTGCGGGAATTCTGCAACCGGGCGATCAGGACGGCCTCAACGAGTACTGGAATGCAGCCAGCAACTTCCCGGCAAGTTGCGCCGACTGCATCGGTGACGACGGCAACCTGACCGGATACCACAGCTATCAACTGGCACAGGACGACAACCTGCGTATGGGATTCATCAGCTCGACCGCGGACGAGGTCGTCCTCAGTTCATCAACGATCGACCAGGCCACCTTCGAAAGCGAGCTGCGCGAAGCGGTAGCCGAGCTTGAAACTGCCTGCCCCGACCGTTTCCGCAGTCTTATTAACGAGGGCGAGGAGCACACATTTATCCTGACACGATTCGATTTCGCGATTGGAGATACCACCGTTCGCGAATGGGTGACCCAGATGCTGGGTGGAAGTGGCGATTGGAGATCAAAGTCCGAGTGACCACTGTAACGAATTCCGGGCGCAGTGGCGATCGACAACGGTGAGATTCTGTCCATATCGCGCGACGAGATGACCCTCGAGGGTACTCGCGTGATTGACGGTCATTGACGGTTTCTGGTCCCTGGCCTCATCGATTCGCATGTTCATTTGCGCAAGCAACCCAACGACCTGTTGCTCTACGTTGCCAACGGTATAACTCATGTACGTGACTTGGCGGGCTCTAAAGGAGACCTCTCCCTTCGTGAGGAGGCGGAGAATGGCCGTATATCACCACGGATTTACGTCGCATCACCACTATTGTTCAGCGCGGGACCAATAAGGGGCTGGGCCAACAGCTTTATAGGTCCGCGCAAAAATGTCCATAGCGCAAAACGCGCCCCTATGCAGGATCAGCTGGCATTTTCAGAATAGGCGGTTTATGCTTCTTATACTCTACTGAGTGCCGTAGCCTAGTTAACAGCGAACTGGCGTGACGTCACACTTTGCGATACTGTGGCACTTTGTGGTGATCGGAAAACTCGATGTTCAGGGCGGCTCTTTTCTTTTTTATGGTGCTGACTATCGGAGAGTGCCGACAGGTGCAAGCAGCGCCAGAGGCTACGCAATCAGCTGAGTGTGCTAGCTGCCATTCGGCACAGCACAGTGACTGGCTCTTGTCTCATCATCAGCAAGCCATGGCTACGCCAACCCGACAGACTGTGCTAGCACCCTTCGAGGGCGAGAGTTTCAGCCACCTAGGTAACACCACGCGCTTTCATCGCACCAACGATCAGTTCATGATCACAACAACCGATACCGACAGTGGGGAACGAACCTTCCCTGTTAGCTACGTATTCGGTGTTTACCCGCTACAGCAATACCTGATACCACTCTCTGGGGGCAGACTCCAAGCCTTTACCATCGCATGGGATGCCCGACCAGCCGCCGAACAGGGACAGCGCTGGTATCATTTAAGCCCAGATGAAGCTATTGCCCCAGATGATCCGTTGCATTGGACCGGGCTCTATCAAAATTGGAACAATTCATGCGCTGAGTGCCACAGCACCAATGTCGAGAAAAATTATCAACCACTGTCTGATAGCTATGACACCTCATTCAGTGAAGTCTCGGTTGGATGCGAAGGGTGCCACGGTCCCGCTCGGGAACACCTCCTCTGGGCTCAGGGTGATCAATCATCGCCGCCGCCCGCATGGCCTACTGACCTAAATCAACGTGCAGCGTGGCAGTTTACCGACGGGCCTATCGCTCAGCGAGCGAGCAGCAATGACAACGATCAGCAGATCATGGTGTGCGCTCGATGCCATTCCAGACGAAGTCATCTGGGTGACTACGAGGCGGGGCAGGCGCTATCGCAAACACATCGCTTGGCGCTGATCGAAGCGCCTTTGTACTACCCAGATGGACAAATTCGGGATGAAGTCTTTGTTCATGGGTCTTTTATCCAGAGCAAAATGTATCAAGCGGGTGTTACTTGTACTGATTGTCATAACCCCCACACTGGGCGCACCTATGCCAGCGACAACGGCCTCTGTGCGTCATGCCACGCCAGCCAAGAGTTCGACACCCCAGCGCATCACCGCCATCCCCAGAATAGCGAAGGGGCGCAGTGCGTTAACTGCCATATGCCGGCGACGGTGTATATGGGAGTCGATGCGCGGCGAGATCACAGTATGCAAATACCCAGACCTGATCTGAGCATTAACACTGGCTCCCCCAATGCCTGCACACAATGTCATCAAGAGATGAGTAACAATCAAGCACTCGAACACCTGATCGAGTGGGATCAACTGCGGCGCGACGATCAAACTATGAGAACCCTGACCATGGCAAAAGCGTGGTCTGGCGATCTCAGTGCGCAACCCGATCTGCAGCAGATCATTACCAATGCCAAGCAGCCGGATCTGTGGCGAGCGAGTGCGCTATCGCACCTGGTACTCAACTCGAATCAGGCTTTAGACACCATGCGCTATGCCCTCGCTGATACCGATGGACTGGTGCGGTCAACAGCGGTCCGCACGGCAGCCGATTTACCCGAGGGTCTTCGTCGGCAACTTTTACTAGAACTACTGGGCGACAGCGACTTATCCGTCCGACTCGCGCTCGCTTACAGCCTTGCTGATATCTCTTTAAGCGCGCTCAATACGACGCAACGGGCACAACTAGAGGGCCTCTTCCAAGAGTATCGCAAAATCAGTATGCGGCATGCCGATCAGCCTGAACAGCTCGTGTCACTTGCCGATTTTGAACGACGCATGGGCAACCGAGACGAGGCACGAATTCACTACCAAAAAGCCATCAGTAAGAACAAGCAGTTGCTTGCAGCCTACATTAATCTTGCTGATTTAGATCATGCGATGGGCGCTAACCAACAAGCGATCGAGGTCTTAAAAGAGGGATTAAACGCCATTCCCAACCAAGTCGACTTAGCTCACGCCCTCGGGTTGGCGCTGATCAGAGACCAGCGACCTGCAGAGGCACTGCCTTGGCTAAAGCGCGCCGCCGAAGCCAGCAATCCTCGGTATCAATACGTGTATGCCATTGCTCTACACGATCAACAAGAGCCGCTTCAAGCCATTGCTGTATTGCAGGATTTGGTAAGCCAGTGGCCGAACGAAGAAGATGCCCTGATGGCACTAACCCACTACCTAGCAAGTCTGAATCGCTTCGCCGAGGCCGCCACATGGGCCACAAAGCTCACCGAAATCGCACCGTCTAACCGTCAGTATGCGCGCTGGCAACAACAACTCTCTGCTCGAGCTCGGGCGCTTCAATAGCGTCGTCCTTCATTCAGCACGGCAGCTTTTCACCTAGAATTATGGCGCGGGTAACCGAGTGATCACCCACTATTGTGAGCAGCGACTAAAGACTTGTCGGCTTCAAGTAAAGGCTAAAACTCACGGGCACAGTCGTGCTAATCGTTTGTAACCCAGCGACCGTTCGGAGCGCTTCAACGCCCTGCTGAAGGCCAAAGTCCGAAGCTTTTAGCAGTATTGGCTCGAGTGTCTGCACAGAGAACCCACCGGTACTGTCACGCACCACCGATAAACGAGCAGGCACCTCTTGCGTTATCCCGACCAAGCTCACTTGCAGGCTCACCGCGAGCTGGGTAGATCGATCCGAATAACTACTCGCAGAAAACTCAGGGATGGCACCAGTGACCGTCGCCTTAGGGAAGTTGGGCACATTAAACAACATCGCTCTCATGCGATCATTCCGAATGTGAATCCCGGTCTCTACCGTGCTGACATCGATACTCGCCTCGAACGCGCCGGATGACGATAATTGAGCGTCAAAAGACTGAAACGAGTGTCGCTCGACGATGCCGGAATTTTTATCCGATAAAAATGTGAGCTCAGATTGATCTTTATCGAGCGTCCAGTCAGCGTGCGCAGAACCCGCCAAGAGGGCCAAGGCCACCATAAAAATTCTTAATAAAATCATCACTCTACCTCCGTTTGACTAACTGAGCACTACCGCGATATCGCCCTTGCTCTCGAGCCACTCTCGCCGATCACCTGCCCGCTTCTTCGCCAGTAACATATCGAACATCTCGAGAGTGCCATCGCCGTGGTCTAACCGCAGCTGAACCAAGCGGCGCGTATCTGGCGCCATGGTGGTTTCCCGCAATTGTAATGGATTCATTTCACCCAGACCTTTAAACCGCTGCACGTTGATTTTAGCGCGCTTATTGTCTGCCTCGAGACGATCGATGATCCCCTGCTTCTCGCTGTCATCTAACGCGTAGAACACCTCTTTGCCCAGATCGATTCGATACAGCGGGGGCATCGCGACAAACACATGACCGGCTGTAATCAGGGGCTTAAAGTGTCTTACAAAAAGAGCACAGATGAGCGTGGCAATATGGAGACCATCGGAATCGGCATCTGCCAAGATGCACACCTTGTGATATCTCAAACCACTCAAATCATCACTGGCGGGATCAACCCCCAGAGCGATGGAAATATTATGAACCTCTTGCGACGCTAAAATTTCTTGTGAATCCACTTCCCAAGTGTTCAAAATTTTACCCCGCAGAGGCAAAATCGCCTGAAACTCGCGATCTCGAGCTTGCTTCGCAGAGCCCCCCGCCGAGTCACCCTCTACCAAAAACAGCTCACCACGCGCAGGATCTTCGCTAGAACAATCGGCCAATTTACCGGGCAGTGCTGGTCCTGTCGTAATCTTTTTGCGGACCACTTTTTTCGCCGAACGAACACGGCGCTGAGCATTGTTAATACACAAATCAGCCAGCTGCTCGGCCCACTCAGTCTCTTGATTAAGCCACAGGCTGAACGCATCCTTAGCAACACCAGAGACAAATGCCGCTGCCTCTCGCGACGATAAACGCTCTTTGGTCTGACCAGAAAACTGGGGGTCTTCAAGTTTTACCGACAGCACAAAGGCGCAGCGATCCCAAATATCTTCTGGGGCGAGCTTGATCCCTCGGGGTAATAGATTGCGGATCTCACAAAAGTCCCGCAAAGCCTCTAAGAGCCCTGATCTCAGACCGTTCACATGAGTGCCGCCCTGAGAGGTTGGTATCAAATTAACGTAGCTTTCCGTAATCAGCTCGCCGCCCTCTGGCAACCACTGAACGGCCCAATCGACCGCCGAATGCGCGGCGCTGAAACTGCCCGTATACGGCTGTGGAGGCAGTACGTCGAACCCTTGTGTGGCCTGCTGCAAATAATCACTCAACCCTGCCTCGTAGTGCCAAGATTCGGATTCACCCTTCGCTTCGTCCTCAAAATTAACGCGGAGCCCAGGGCACAAAACCGCCTTAGCTCTGAGAATATGCTTTAACCTCGGTATCGAGACATTGACTGAATCAAAATACTGAGGATCGGGCCAAAAACGCACCATGGTACCGGTATTACGACGCCCGCAGGCGTCGATAACCTCGAGATCTCTAGACTTATCGCCGCCAGCGAAAGCCATGTTATACACCTGTCCATCGCGCTTGATGGTAATGTCCAGCTGCCGTGACAGCGCATTAACAACGGATACCCCAACGCCATGCAAGCCACCGCTGAACTGATAATTTTTGTTCGAGAATTTACCCCCAGCGTGCAGCGTAGAAAGAATGACCTCAACGCCCGGTTTACCTTGCTCAGGATGAATATCAACGGGCATACCACGGCCATTGTCTCTGACCGAGACTGAGCCATCTTTGTGGGCTACAACATCGATTTCGTCGGCAAATCCCGCCAGTGCTTCGTCGACACTATTGTCCACAACTTCTTGCACTAAATGATTCGGACGCGTGGTGTCGGTATACATCCCTGGGCGCTTTCGGACCGGCTCTAAACCCGTGAGGACTTCAATATCTTGTGCTGTGTACTGACTCATAACTACCATATCGTCTAAACAAGGTTGCCGTAGTGTAGCTCAAAGTGGTGTGCCCGGATATCGCAGACAGGGATTTTATAAGTAACCCGAAGACCCGAGATCGACCGTAAACTTCCGGTCTGTAACACGATGAACCTGAGTTGAGAGAGAGCCATCGGGGAAAAGAGTAAGATGACGAAAACCGGGGGCTTGATTGTCGAGTTTAAAGGTCTCGCTACCAGGCAAAAACTGGACACACGTTGATGGACTTGCGAGTAAACGAAGATCATCGCGCATTTGATCAACCTCTTGATGCACATGCCCCCAAAGTAAGGCTCTGACACCGGGAAAAGCATCGATAATCGCGAATAACTCGGGAGCATCACTGATCGCTTGAGAGTCTATCCAAGCGCTGCCCACAGGCACTGGCTGATGGTGGACACAAATAAGCGTGTAGAGTCCCTCCGCAGACGCTTGCTCGAGGCCCAGTCGCAACCGTGCGAGCTCGGCGGTCCCCAAACGCCCACCTACTTCACCGGGAATCTGGGAGTTCAACATAAGAATTTGCCAGCCGCCAATCCGGATGTCGTTTCTTAATAACCGCTCATGCTGATTGGCCGCCGCGGTCAGCATATCAGCGTCATCGTGATTTCCTAGCAGCCAGAATTGATGTTCGTAATCGTTGCGAGTGTAATCGTAAAGCCTTAAATAGGCATCTATTGCGCCCTGATCGGAGAGATCACCGGTGGCCACCACCAGATCGACGTTCGCGAGTGTACGCCGAGCCAAAGATAACACTGCCAGTAACGAATCATCGGTGTCCATTGCAAGCAAAGGTGTGTGGGGGCGCTCGCCTAAATGCGTATCGGTTATTTGCAAGAGCTCAATCGCATGCGCTCGGTCATGCGGGATGGTCACCGTATTGAGCGCCGAGCTAGTCATGAGATTCGCCAGGATACTCGGGCCCGAAACCAGATACAGTTTGACTAGAGCGAGCGTGGGCCAACAGATATTCTAACCAATCAGCTACAAATTGATGTTGCTGCTGCTTCTCGTCTTTTTGAAACATTGGCTCATTCGGATAAGAATAGCGAGGCTTGATGCGACGATGACGCTGAAATGCCAATACCTCTAACATCTGGGCGTCGTGATAGGCTCTAAGCTCGAGCTCCATGGAGCGCGTCCATTGATAATCTGGCGCCATTAACTGCACCACCTTAAACGTCGTCGTGTATCGATTCCGCTCCATCACACTAATGGCAATTCGCGCCTGATCAAGGAGTAACACCGTTTCATTGGTTTGCTCGTAATCGGGGAATACGCGCATAAACCGACGGTAGTTGGCCTCGCACACGGCGTGTAACTCGGCGAGCGACACCCGGTACTTTTGCCTCGATTGATTGGCTATCAGCGGCACAACAACTCGCTCCTGCGATGATCTAAACAACGTGAATTTTTACCCTCTCGAAATACTATGACAAAAATAAGCGCACCAACCAATGGAAAAGTGCGTTTGCTCATAGAAAATATGCGTTGACATGAATCAAATGCACGATCATCTGCGTATACACCACACAGTTGATGAATGCTTTGTACTCCCCGCGCTGTTACACTATTTGCTTTGCTTTTTGAGGTTCACACATGAAACTGTTTTCCTACCTTTTAGCGATCATCGCACTCAGTGCCAGCGCTAACATCGCACAGGCGCAATCGCTGCAAGAAATTTACGAATTGGCGCTGAATAATGACGCTCAGTTAAAAGCGTATCGAGCACAGTTTAAAGCCGATCAAGAACAAGCCATCATCGCTCGATCGGCACTCTTGCCCCGGGTCAGCGCCAGCTACGACTACAGCGAAACAGAAACCACCACCATTGCCAATAGCTTGGTCGGTTTAGATGAAAGCGGCGGTGGCGTCATCCGCGAAATCGAGAGCTTTTCTGACACCACTGCCAAAGGCTATGTGGTTTCTTTGAACCAAGCACTGTTTGATCTGCC
>DOVB01000219.1 GCA_003520285.1 Halieaceae bacterium | reverse complement strand
GATTCATGTCTAGCGCCCACCTCGCAATACGCCGGGACGCAACGGCTCAAAAAAACTGGGCCAACCACAACCTGCATCGAATTTGGTATCCGACACGAACAATGGGGTGTTGCAGCAAACGCAGTGATAAACCCCTTTCGCTGAGTGATTCCAGAACTCGCCCGTAAAGGGCCGCTCGGTTCCTTTTAGACAGCACACATCATACGCTTGCGGGCTGAGTTTCGTTCGCCAATCAATGCTTGTATCGTCCATTGTCATGAATCCTTCCGCTCAAGTTGAAAAGCTTTAGCAACACACGCGATCCACTCACTGGGGGCATCACAGTGAAGCTGTGCACCAAACAGCTCACGTCGCTCACGATAATCCCGTCGCAAGCGATCAAACTGTCGTCCTCGCTCTACGCCACCAGAATCGCGCAGGGCCCGGCGTAGCAGTGCATCATCAGTCGTAATATCGTATACCTGCTCCAACAACAGTCTCACTGCTTGTGCCATTGAGTGGTGTTCACCTAACTGAACACTCACGCTGGGCAGACCGATGCCGGCATTTCCTCCCTCTAAACGTAAGAATGAGGTTAGCGCTTCACCAAGCATTTGAGTACCACGCCACTTGCCATCCTTACTATAACCAGCTACGTGGGGCGTTGCCAAAGAAGCTTGTTCTATGAGTGCTTCACTGATACACGGTTCTCCCTCCCAGCAATCAACGATCAAGCTCGGTCCACCCCGGGACGCTCGTTCGAGCAAAGCGGTTTCGTCGATGATACCTCCGCGAGCCGCGTTAATAAGAACTTGTTCGGGTCGTAACGTGGTGAGCACTTGTCTGTTCAGCAGATGCCAACTCGGAAAGCGACCCTCTTGGCTCAACGCGCAATGCAGAGATACGACGTCACAGCGCATCACTTGCTCGAAAGAGGCACTCACTGGGCACTGCTTAATATAAGGATCGTAAACCAGTACCGAAATACCGAGTGTGCGAGCCACACTAACGAGTCGCTGACCGACATTCCCATAGCCAATGACGCCAAGACTTGAATGACCTTCACACAGAGCGTCTAGAGTCGCTCCGATTTCAGCGAGGGCGGCAAATACATACTCGACAACCGACTGAGCATTACTTCCCGACGCGAGGGCAAAATGTCGTCCCGTGCTCTTGAGATACTCCATATCGATGTGATCATGACCGGCAGTAGCTGAGCCGACAAACCTGACAGGGGTATCCTTTAGAAGTACTTCATCGACTCGAGACACGGAACGAACCAATAACGCGTCTGCTGTTAACAAATCACGTCGAGAAATGCTACGACCGTCTAACGCCGTGATTTCACCCAAGTGCCCTAACAGCTGCTCAAGGCCGGGGATATTGTGGTCAGCCACGATATTCACTGAATCAAGCTCATGCGCGCTGGGTATGGCACTGATTTTCGTGAAATGCTGAATAACTCTCGGCAAGCTGAAGCAAGAGTTCTTGCAACTCTAGCCAACGTTGTGGCCACACGATTGCACGTAACCTAAGCACCTCATCGCTGACTTGGTCGGCGAATTGTTGGGTGACTGCACGAGTGAATCCATTTTCAAGATTATCGAGGCTGACTTGAAAAGGAATGCCGAGCACTCGACAGAATATCGATTCCAGAGCCTGAGGCTTAGCCTCTACCGGCATAAATGCAAGCTGCTGCTCGAAGGACCGTCCATCTGCTTCATACCAATAGCCATAGTCATCCAAACCTCTGCGCACCGTTCCCGCAATGCACCAATGCGCGAGTTCGTGCAGTGCACTTCTTAGATAGTCGGCTCGGTAAACAATCGTGGCATAGGGTGTAGACTCCGACGCCGCTTTATAGAACGGCTCTTCAGCGCCACCGCACAAACGTACCGCATACCGTTGCCCCATGCCGGCGTTAAAAGCATCTGCTAGTTCAATGGCCGTTACCATCAGTACCGACTCGCAAGTGAAACTCAACGTATTGATCGCGTGACTCTGTCGCCAGCAGCGTATGCCCCAAGAACCGACAAAACTGAGGTACATCTCGGAGCGCTGCAGGATCTGTCGTCAAGACACTAAACTCGTCGCCTTTTTGTGCCCTATGCATCGCTTGGTGCAATAACATAATGGGTTCTGGGCAAACTAAGCCACGAGCATCTAACTGGGTCATGACGCTATCGTTCAGAGTGGCTTCTGAAACTTAAGTGTCATTCTGTCACTTTCGCCAATTGCAGTATACTTGTCTCGATCAGTATCACCCATGCGATATGACGGTGGTAACGTCCAAACCCCGTTCTCATAATCTTTGGTGTCCCGCGAATTGGCGTTGACTTCGGACTGGCCTACGAGTTCGAAACCTATCAGTTCGGCCATCTCAATAACAAAGGCTTCTGTGACGTAACCTGAGGATTTCATATCTTCAAGACTGCGACCTGGATCGCTTCTATGTTGAACAACTCCGAAAATACCGCCAGGCTTTAGTGCTGTGTAGGCAGCCATAAAAGCTCGCTCAACCGAGTTAAGGCGAATCCAAGAATGAATATTTCGAAATGAAAGTACGACGTCTGCTGTGCCATCGGGGGCCATAGCAGTTGAGGAGCTAGGACTGAATTCAGTAATGATAACATTGCCGTAAATATCGTCCTGAGTGCCAATCTTCGTTAAGAAAGAACCCATTGCTCGGCGGGCATAGGCTGAATCATTGATGCCAAACTGCGCCGCGTACAAGGTACCTTCTTTTGCTAGTACGGGTGCTAACACCTCGGTATACCAGCCCCCACCAGGATACATTTCAACGACAACGCTACTGGGTGTCACACCAAAAAACTCGAGTGTTTGTGCGGGGTTACGAAAGCTGTCCCGCGCGCGATTCGATTCAGAGCGGTGCTCTCCCGCAAGCACAGTGGCCCAATCTGTCGCAGCTGTGGTCAAACTGGATGCAACCAGCAAGAGAGCCAGCAGCATATTAACGAAGATCTCGCGATTAAGACGTATTACTGATTCCATGGCACTCTCCTT
This sequence comes from Halieaceae bacterium, assembly GCA_003520285.1. Lineage (GTDB taxonomy): Bacteria > Pseudomonadota > Gammaproteobacteria > Pseudomonadales > Halieaceae > Aequoribacter. The sequence continues at coordinate 15,063 of DOVB01000219.1, read as the reverse complement.
TTGCACATTGGCATGACACGCTCTACTATAACTTCTTTCGGACAACTTGTGGATGAATCCATGCTGAAACCTTACCTGCTAAGCATCATTGGTGACGACCAACCCGGACTCGTCGACGCGATTGCAGAACAGATCGCCCTCCATGGCGGCAACTGGCAAACCAGTCAACTCTCACACCTAGCCGGGAAATTTGCTGGAATTGTTCTAGTAACTATACCCACGGCTGAGTCTGGGGCCTTAGAGGAAAGCTTAAAGAGGCTATCTGATCGAGGTTTGAGCGTTCGTGTTACCGAGGCAGGCACGCAGCCTTCCTATTCGGGAGGCACCGCTTCCCTGTCTATTATCGGGCCCGACCGCCCCGGTATCGTTCGCGAAGTGTCGCAATCACTCGCCCAGAGGGCCATTAATGTGTTGTCATTCGAAAGCGACATTGTGCCCGCCCCCATGACTAACGAGCCACTATTCCACGCCGCACTGCAGGTCGCACTGCCAAGCACAGTCGACGAGCAAGAGCTCGAAGCGCGGCTAACAGCGATTGCAGATGAAATGACAATCGATATTGACTTCGAGATCGACTAATCGTCAGAGCGTGAGCCTGCCAACCATCGTTTAATCGTTTGCCACACTAATACAGTGATCGCTGCGGCAGCGACGACCAAGAAAAGAGTAACGATCGAAGTCAGCAATGCTTCGATCAGAACACCTACATCGGCCCCGACAATATCGATCGCACCCCAAAAAAGAGCCACCACAGCAACAATGCCGAGGACAATAGTGCGAGCGACTCTCAGCTTCCGCTTGCGTGATGCCATAGTTGATTCACCATTAGCCTACGAGAAATTAGTAGAGCGATAATACTCGCGATACTGGCCATCCAAAAGGCATAAGACGGATTCAATGGCCATAAAACCGCACTGAGCAACGCGCCAAGAGCGCCGCCGACACCGTAGCTAATCATGCTGTACAAAGCCTGCCCCTGCCCAGATAAATTACCAGGCACATGTTGTCGCAACAGTTCAATGCTACTCGCATGAAACAAACCAAACGTGCCGGCATGGAGCAACTGTACTATCAGCAACATCGCCAAATTACCGACGAATTGATCGAGCAAAATCCATCGAATCACTGACAAGGCAAGCGCCCATTGAAACAGCACCACCGCGCCGAATCGTGGCAGTATTCGGTGCATCAGCATAAAAACAAACATTTCACTCACTGCTCCGAGCGCCCAAAACACCCCAGTTTGGGTTTTGTTGTAACCCGCGGATTCAACATACAGAGAAAAATAGGTGTAATACGGTCCATGCGCTAGCTGTAAGAGTAAACAGGCCAGCATAAACCCAATGAAAGGACGATTGAGCAAAACGCTCAAAGGGGCATTCGAGTGCTGCTCGCCCAGCTTTTGCTTGGGGCTTGCTATCGACAGTGACAGCAACCACAAAGCCACGAAACAGCCGAGCAATAAAGCGGGAACATGGCTAATGGGAGCGGCATTGAAGTACCAACCGAGACCGACCGCAGCACCGATAAACCCTGCTGATCCCCAGACCCTGACTTGGCTATAGCGGTGGTGATGATCGTCTAAATGATTCAGGGTGATCACTTCGAATTGCGGTAACACCGCATTCCAAAAAAAACTGTAGCCGGCTACTACCCAAACTAAAAAGCGCATCTGTTCAGTAAAAAACACACCCACAAAGATCAGCGCAGCAGCGAAGCTGCCCCACTGCACCACCAGCATTCTTCTTGGCACGCTATCTCCTAGCTTGCCCCAAATGATTGGCGATACGATACGCGTAGTCATTAGTACTGCCATCAAGACACCAATATCGCCTGCTGTCATCCCAATAGACTGCAGGTAAAGCGGCCAAAATGGCAGCAAAATGCCTAAAATCGCAAAATAGAATAAATAAAAAGTCGACAGGCGAACGTGTGGATAGGATCTCACGCGTTGAGCTATGGCGTTATCGACGGAGTGATAGACCGAACTTCGGCGTTCTGACCACGATGACGCAAGGCATGATCAAGCAACACAATAGCCAGCATCGCCTCGGCGATCGGCGTGGCGCGAATACCAACACATGGATCGTGCCGACCGGTCGTAATCACCTCTTGAGGTGCCCCGTGAACGTCTATTGATGCGCCCGGAATACGGATGCTCGAGGTCGGCTTTAAGGCGAGACTCACTGTGATATCTTGACCCGAGGAAATTCCGCCGAGAACACCGCCAGCATGATTGCTCATGAAACCAGAGGGGGTTAGCTCATCTCGGTGCTCACTCCCCTTTTGTTCAACCACAGCAAAACCATCACCAACCTCAACGCCCTTAACCGCATTTATTCCCATCATAGCTGCTGCAATATCAGCATCTAAACGATCGAATACCGGTTCACCCCACCCCGCGGGGACACCGCTCGCCACCACGTTAATCCGAGCACCAATAGAGTCGCCTTTTTTATTCAGCGCCTTCATAAACTCGGCCATAGCATCGATCTTGGTGGGATCGGGGCAGAAAAATGGGTTGGTTTCGACACAGTCCCACTGCAGAGTCTCGGCCTTAATGGGGCCTAGTTGCGCCAAATATCCCCTGACCTGTACTCCGAACACTTCGCGCAAGTATTTCTTAGCAATACCGCCCGCAGCAACTCGCATGGCCGTCTCGCGAGCGGAGGACCGGCCGCCTCCTCTATAATCCCGAACGCCAAACTTTTGCTGATAGGTATAATCGGCATGCGCCGGTCGGAAAGTGTTGGCAATTGACGAGTAGTCTTTCGATTTTTGGTCTTTGTTGCGAATCAGCAGCCCAATCGAGGTGCCGGTGGTAACACCTTCGAAGACGCCGGAGAGAATTTCCACTTCGTCGTCTTCTTTTCTTTGAGTGGTATAGCGTGAGGTGCCAGGCTTGCGACGATCTAAATCAACTTGGAGATCGTCTGCGCTGAGTGACAATCCGGGTGGGCAGCCATCTACGATGCAGCCGATGGCTGGTCCATGACTCTCACCAAAGGTGGTGACCGTAAACAATTTACCTATGCTATTACCCGACATAAGCTCAACCTTGCGCGCAAAAAGCGCAGTATACCGTGTTAGCGAAGCTGACGCCCAAGTTCTTCGACCTCGTCCAGAGTAAGCACACAAACACCCCAGCCCCCGTGTTCAAACTCGAGCCAGATGAGCGCGGTCTGCGGAAATAAGGCTTCAAAATGCTCCCAGCTATTGCCCAGTTCTAGCACTACGATAGTACTGGCATGCATCACCCGAGGTAACTGAGCGAGTAACAGCCGAGTAAAATCTAACCCATCACTACCTGAGGCTAACGCCTGTGATGGCTCATGGCGATATTCAATCGGCAATGCTTCCATGTCTGTCGAATCAACATAGGGCGGGTTGCAAATAATGACATCAAACAGCGTATCCGGGATCGACGAGAGCACGTCTGACTCGATCAGCTCAACTCTATCCGCCAAATTATGCAGCTGAACATTTTCACGCGCTAAGGCCAAGGCATCAGTATCGATGTCCGCCAGAACCACTGAAGCATTAGGGAAAGCGAGTGCGCTCAAAATCCCCAGCGACCCTCCACCGCAGCAAAGATCCAAAATTTTGGGACTTGCAACTTCACGCCACCACGGAGAGAACTGATTTTCAATCAATTGAGCAATCGGTGAGCGCGGCACGAGGGCTCGCTGGTCACAGATAAATTCAAGACCAGCAAACCAAACCCGACCGGCAATATAAGGGAGAGGCAATCTATCGACACAGCGTTTTAGGAGCCATTGATCGATCTGCTGACATTCATCTTGCGTGAGCTGATCTGCCCCAGACTCTGCGTCCGTATGGAGCGGTCGACCCGTCGCGCCTAGCACTAAGAACACGGCCTCATCCCATGGGTTATCCGTGCCGTGCCCGAGAAACACTTCAGCATCAGTCAGCGTGTGCTCAACTTGCTCAATAGCCTCGATTAAGGAAATGGGCGCCGCTAGGGTCATGGGACGGTTGCTTCAGCCTCAGGGCTCAAGCGAGTCCCGCTCAATGATCTCACGCAAAAGCTCATCATCGCTTAGCGTGATTGTCTCCAGGTGCAAATACTGCCGAGAAGCCGTTCGGAACGCACTGTACCCTAAGAATATACGCGAACTCTCCTCTCGAAGTTGAGCGCCAATCCAATAGCGCTGCTCATTCTCTTGGCCGTACAATAATCGATACCCAAACACCAGATTAGCCCACTGCACCGCTCTCCCACAATCACGTCCAGTACATTGAAACAGAGTGGTCACATCAGACTGTTGCGAAGCTATCAGCACTCGATCATTCAGGATCTCACGGGCGTCGAACCCATCAATAATGGCGTAGGTCTTGCGCTCAAGCTCACCCGAAACTCGCAGACTTTCCCTGAAGCCCCATTCCCCAAGACGTTTCTGGAGTGCCTCTAGACCCACTTCGTAATCTTGCACACTTTGGGTCGACTCCAGGGTTAGCTCTGCGTGCGGGAAGGCGCTGAGATCTGTCCAGACGGAGTCGGTAGCCTGCACACTGCGGACACTGAATACCGCACAAATCGCTATCCATAACAATATCGATCGGTGACTCGATAGCATGACAACCCCTTATACAAATGACGTCTAAGTGTAGTCGATCTGAGCACTCACGCCCATGATTACCTGAGCTAAAGCGGCGCCGCGTCAGGTGCTTAACTGAAGGAGCAGCGCGTTGAGCTTACGCACGTAGTTCGCAGGGTCATCGAGCTGCCCTCCCTCAGCCAGTTGGGCTTGATTGAACAAGACTTCTGCCAGATCTTTGAACTTATCCTCGTCGGCCTCTGCATCAAGCATCCGTAAGAGCGGATGCTGAGGGTTGATCTCGAGGATAGGCTTAGTAGCGGGAACGGCCTGCCCCGCCGCCTCCATGATGCGACGCATCTGTGCCCCCATATCGTAGTCGCCCACGACCAAACAAGTCGGCGATTCGATGAGTCTTACCGAGGCCCTAACCTCCGCCACATGGTCTGACAAGCAACTCTGCATTCTTTCAACTAAGCCTTGGCTCTCTTGATTCAGCGATTCCTGGGCTTTTTTCGCGTCGTCGCTGGCTTCGGTCAGATCACCTTTGGCCACATCTTGTAACTTCTTGCCATCATATTCAGCAAGCTGCATCATCGCCCAATCATCGATTCGATCGCTTAACAGCAAGACTTCAATGCCCTCTTTCTTGAAGAATTCAAGATGCGGGGAATGGGCAGCCGTTTTGTGGTTCTCAGCGAAAATGTAGAAGATCTTATCCTGCCCCTCTTTCATTCGACTTACGTAATCGTCGAGGGATTGATCCTGCTTCGATTCACCCGTGTGCGTGGTGCTAAACCGCAGGAGCTTAGCAATTTTCTCCTTGTTCGAGAAATCCTCTCCCAATCCCTCTTTGATCACCGCCCCAAACGTTGACCAGAAATCCGCATAGTCCTTTTTCTTTGACAGCTTTGCCAGCATATCCAGCACGCGCTTAGTCAGTGCTGTCTTCATATTTTCTACCGCACCATCTCGCTGTAAAATTTCTCGAGATACGTTTAATGGCAGGTCATTAGAATCGACGGCACCTTTCACAAATCTGAGATACATTGGCAAAAATTGATCGGCCTCGTCCATAATGAAGGTGCGCTGAACGTAGAGCTTGAGTCCCCTGGCCATTTCCCGATTCCATAAATCGAAAGGTGCCTGCTTCGGAATATACAACAGACTGGTGTACTCGAGCTTCCCTTCTACCTTGTTGTGACTCCACGTGAGAGGGTCTTCAAAATCGTGTGAGATGTGCTTGTAAAACGCTTTATAGTCGTCGTCAGAGACCTCGGTTTTTGAACGAGTCCATAACGCTGTCGCAGAGTTCACTGCTTCCCACTCAACATCGTCACTCGCATCTTCCTCGGCCTTAGTTTTCGCCATCATGACCGGGACGGAAATGTGATCGCTATATTTCTTGACCACGCTCCGGACGCGCCACTGATCAGCGAAGTCTGCGCAATCCTTCTTCAAGTGCAAAACAACCGAAGTCCCTTTGTGGGCTTGTGCCACGGTTTCAACAGAAAAGTCAGATTCGCCTTGTGATTCCCATAGCACGCCCTCTGAGGCCGATGAGCCCGCTCTGCGGGTAAACACCTCAACTCGGTCGGCCACAATGAAGGCGGAGTAGAATCCGACACCAAACTGTCCGATTAGCTGGGAATCTTTCTTTTGATCGCCAGTCAGGTTCTGCAAGAACTGGGCTGTACCCGATTTCGCGATGGTACCGAGGTGCGCAATTGCATCCTCTTTCGTCATACCAATCCCGTTATCTGAGATGGTGAGTGTGTTCGCGTCTTTATCGACGGAAATACGAATTTGATAGTCAGTTTCGCCTTCTAGCAAGGCTTCGTTATCGAGTGACTCAAAGCGAAGCTTATCAATGGCATCAGAGGCGTTAGAAATAAGCTCACGCAAGAAAATTTCTTTGTTGGAATATAACGAGTGAATCATCAGCTGCAAAAGCTGCTTGGCTTCTGTTTGAAAACCTAAGGTTTCCTTGGCTGTATCTTTGATCTTTTCTTTGGACATAACGCTTCCCTAAAAATAACACTTCGATGGTTATTCAATGGGGACGATCGAGAGGTTTTCAAGAGGAAGCCTCATCAAAGCGGGTGCCTTGATGAGGCTGTTGGGCGTTTACCACCCGGTCTTTTGCTTCAATGCCTTGCCGATATCTGCTAGTGAGCGCACAGTAGTCACACCAGCGTCTTCTAAGGCAGCGAACTTTTCATCTGCTGTGCCTTTGCCGCCACTAATAATAGCGCCAGCATGACCCATACGCTTACCCTTGGGCGCAGTAACACCTGCGATGTAAGACACCACCGGCTTGCTCACATTGGCTTTAATGAAGGCCGCGGCCTCTTCTTCGGCCGTGCCACCAATCTCGCCGATCATAACAATCGCCTCTGTTTTTGGGTCTTGCTCAAACAGAGTAAGGATATCGATGAAGTTCGAGCCTGGAATAGGATCGCCGCCAATACCGACACAAGTCGACTGACCAAAGCCCGCGTCTGTGGTTTGCTTTACCGCCTCGTAGGTGAGCGTCCCTGAGCGCGATACGATACCCACTCTGCCCGGCAAATGAATATGACCTGGCATAATCCCAATTTTGCACTCGCCAGGCGTTATCACGCCAGGACAGTTAGGGCCGATAAGACGGACTCCCAGTTCATCGCATTTCACTTTGGCCTCAAGCATATCAAGCGTAGGAATGCCTTCAGTGATGCACACGATTAACTGAATGCCACCAAACGCAGCCTCTAAAATAGAGTCTTTGCAGAATGGCGCGGGGACGTAGATAACCGACGCTTCCGCACCTGTTGCCGCGACCGCTTCGCTCACCGTGTTGAATACCGGCAATCCAAGATGTTGTTGACCACCCTTACCAGGCGTCACGCCACCCACCATCTTAGTACCATAAGCAATGGCTTGCTCTGAATGAAAAGTACCCTGTGAGCCAGTGAATCCCTGGCAAATCACTTTGGTCTCACGGTTGATCAGTATGCTCATTATGCAGCCCCTTTTGCAGCAGCAACCACTTGCTCGGCTGCATCGGTCAAGCTAGTGGCTGCTATAATATTGAGTCCTGAGTCGGCCAGCACTTGCTGCCCAAGCTCGGCGTTATTGCCCTCGAGTCTCACCACTACGGGCACTTTGACTCCAATTTCCTCTACTGCGCCAATCACGCCCTCTGCGATCAGATCGCAGCGCACAATGCCACCAAAAATGTTGATAAGTACGGCTTTTACATTGTCATCTGAAAGAATAATCTTGAACGCTTCGGACACGCGCTCCTTGGTCGCGCCACCACCTACATCTAAGAAGTTGGCAGGGGCACCGCCGTGCAACTTGACAATATCCATGGTGCCCATCGCAAGACCGGCGCCGTTAACCATACAACCGATATCGCCATCGAGCGCAACATAATTGAGTTCCCAGCGCGCCGCGTGTGCCTCTCGTTCATCCTCTTGACTCGGGTCATGCATTAAGGACAACGCCTTCTGACGGTACATTGCATTGCCATCAACCCCTAACTTCGCATCTAAGCAATGAAGATTACCCTCTTCAGTAATCACCAAGGGGTTGATCTCAATGAGGGCCAAATCCTTGTCCACAAATAACTTGGCGAGCCCCATGAAAATCTTAACGAACTGCTTCACTTGATCGCCTTCTAACCCCAGCTTGAACGCAAGATCTCGACCTTGGAAAGGCTGTGGTCCGACCAGCGGATCAATGATTGCGCGCAGAATTTTCTCGGGTGTTTCCTCGGCAACTTTCTCGATCTCAACACCACCCTCGGTTGAGGCCATGAATACGATACGCCGTGAGCTACGATCGACGACAGCACCCAAATAGAGCTCCTCGGCGATATCGGTGCAAGACTCCACCAAAATCTTCGAAACAGGTTGTCCGAGCTCGTCCGTTTGGTAAGTCACCAAACGTTGTCCAAGCCACTTTTTGGCGAATTCAGAGACTTCCTCAGTGGTTTTCACCAGCTTTACGCCACCGGCCTTACCACGACCGCCCGCATGGACCTGCGCTTTCACGACCCACATGTCGCCACCGATTTTTTCAGCAGCCGCAACTGCATCCTCTGGAGTATCAACGGCGTAACCGACCGAGACCGGCAAACCATATTCAGCAAACAGCTGCTTACCTTGGTATTCGTGAAGATTCATAATTCCTGAGTTCCTTAGGTTCTCTTAAAAAGCGGTGACAACACCGCCTGCGATTTGATTAGCGTCCGCATTATCGTACATAGCGCTGGCGATGTGTTGATGTTAACGTTTTTTGCGATTAGCAATATGGATTGCGTGGCCATCTACAGCCAAAGCAGCTTCATGTACCGCCTCGGATACCGTTGGGTGGGCGAATACGGTAAGCGCCAAATCCTCTGTACTCGATCCAAACTCCATGGCAATCACCACTTGCTGAACCAGATCCGCAGCACTAGGGCCAACGATATGGCAACCCAAGACTCTGTCTGTGTCGGCACAAGCAATCATTTTTACTAAACCATCCGAGTCGCTTGTAGCGAGCGCACGCCCACTGGCAGCAAAAGGAAAGGTACCCACTTTGTAATTGGCACCCTCCGCCTTGAGCTCTTGCTCAGTCTTGCCAACTGCTGCTATTTCAGGGTGGGTGTAGATAACGCTAGGAATGCAGTCGTAGTTGACCTGAACGGGCTTGCCTGCGATCCGCTCGACCACCATGACACCTTCCTCGGAGCCCTTGTGTGCCAGCATAGGGCCGCGCACGACGTCCCCAACGGCGTAGACATTAGGAGCTTCGGTTTGACAGAACTCATCGACATAAATGAAGCCTCGTTCGTCCAGAGTCACACCTGAGTCAGAGCTCAATAACTCCTCTGAAACAGGTCGTCGTCCCACAGCCACAATGAGCTTATCGAAAATCTCCGTTTGCTCACCCTCCGCGGTTAAAAATGTGACTTCGACCTTGTTGCGCTTCACCACGGTACCCGTCACACGCGCACCCATGCGAATATCAAGACCTTGTTTTCTAAAGAGCTTTTCGGACTCCTTGGCGATAGTAAGATCCATCATCGGTAAGAAGGCATCCATGGCCTCTAGAACAACCACCTCTGAGCCCAACCTTCCCCAGACACTACCAAGCTCGAGACCAATCACGCCAGCGCCAATAACGCCCAAACGTTTAGGGACTTGATCGAACTCCAAGGCACCGGTTGAATCGACAATCACTTGACCGTCGACTGGTGCAGGTGGAATTGCAATAGGCGTAGATCCTGCAGCAATAATAACGTGATCCGCCTCAACCACCGTCACTTCACCGTCGGGCGCTGTCACTTCAACGCGATGATGAGATAACACCCGCGCGTTACCGATAATCGCAGTGACTCCATTGTGCTTAAACAACCCACCGATACCACCAGTTAGCTGATTCACGATCGCATTTTTTCGAGCCATCATAGCGGCGACATCGATCTTAGGCTTAGTCACTTGAATGCCATGTTGGCTAAACTCGTGACCCGCCATCGCAAACTTATGCGAACTGTCGAGCAAGGCCTTAGAAGGGATGCAACCAACATTGAGGCAGGTGCCTCCAAGTTTAACCCCACCCGAATCATCGACCCAGCGCTCTACGCAGGCAGTAGTAAACCCTAATTGAGCCGCTTTGATTGCAGCAACATAACCAGCGGGCCCACTACCTATGACAACTATCTCGTACTTCTTAGACATAAAAACACCGTTAAATCAGTTTGTTAATGGCTTAACTTAACCTATAACTGGAGAAGTATCCGCGCCGGATCCTCGATTAAATCTTTCACTGCAACCAAAAACTGTACCGCGGTTTTGCCGTCGATCAATCTATGATCATAAGACAGAGCAAGATACATCATGGGCAATATCACCACTTGACCATCGACCGCCATCGGTCGATCTTGGATTTTATGCATACCTAAAATCCCAGTTTGTGGCGGATTAAGGATTGGCGTCGACATCAATGATCCGAACACACCACCGTTCGTGACGGTAAAAGTGCCTCCCGTCATGTCATCAATGGTCAATTTATTATCGCGAGCACGGATACCAAGCTCTTTAATCTTTGCTTCGACGTCCGCAATGCTCATGAAATCTGCATCACGCAGCACAGGAACAACGAGACCATTCGAGGTCGAGACCGCTACTCCGATATCTTGGTATCCGTGATAAACAACGTCACTGCCGTCAATGGAGGCATTGACTTCTGGGAAACGTTTTAGTGCCTCGCAAGCTGCCTTGACAAAGAACCCCATAAAACCTAAGCGGGTACCGTTATGCGTCTTCTCAAACTGATCCTTATACTTGCGACGAAGCTCCATTAAGGGAGCCATATTGACCTCGTTAAACGTGGTCAGCATGGCGGTTTGTTGAGTTGCTTCTAGCAGACGCTCAGCGATCTTAGTTCGCATTCTCGTCATCGGGACCCGCTTCTCGACTCGCTCACCACTCGGCCCCGCCCCGCCACTATTGCTTGGCGTGCTCGGCGCGCTTGCAGCTGTCGACTGCGTCGCCACGGTTGCAGTCGCTAGGTGAGCGACTACGTCTTCTTTAGTGATTCGACCGCCCTTGCCCGTCCCTTTAACGGCTGTCGCATCTAACTTGTGCTCTTCGAGCAAGGTGCGAGCTGCAGGGCCAATACCTTGGCCGGACGCGGCAGGAGCTGCGCCCTTCGTCGCCTGACTCGTATCTGCACTCTCGACTTTACGCGACGTTCCACTGGCTTGAGTAATATCACCGGGCTCAATCAATGCAAGTAACTGCTCACTGTTAACAACAGTTCCAGCCGCTGCTTTGATACTGGTCAAAACGCCATCGACCGGCGCTACAACTTCCATAACGACTTTATCGGTCTCAATTTCTACGATGAGCTCGTCGCGCGCCACAGTGTCACCCTCAGCTTTATGCCAAGTCGCCACCTCACCATCCGCCACCGACTCGGGAAACGCGGGTGCTTTTAGTTCTATCGTCATTCAAATATCCTTACATACACTATTAAGTGATCGACTAAATAAATTCAGCAAGTGCTTCGTTGATTAAGGCTTCCTGCTGTCGCGTGTGCAATGCCATGTATCCTGCGGCGGGTGCCGCTGAGGGCTCGCGTCCCACGTAACGCACGTTCAGTCCATTACCCAACACATCGAGACTGCGTCGCATGTGGTGCTGAGAGGCATACCAGCAGCCTTGGTTCATAGGCTCTTCTTGACACCAAACTACGTCGTCCAGGTTCGGGTATTCCCGCAGGATCTCGACCAGTTTAGATTCAGGGAACGGATACATTTGCTCAATCCGAACGATCGCAATGTTATCGATACCGCGACTTCTGCGCTCCGCCAACAATTCGTAATACACTTTGCCAGCACACAGAATCACACGCTTCACCTCGGTTGTCGCAAGCGTATCGATTTCAGGAATCACCAGTTGAAACTCGCCAGAGGCGAGATCTTCAAGCGTTGATACCGCCTCTTTGTGGCGCAACAGACTTTTGGGCGACATCACCACGAGAGGCTTCCGCAATGGCCTAACCGCCTGACGCCGGATCAAATGATAAATTTGTGCAGGCGTGCTCGGGATACAGACCTGTATGTTTTTTTCAGCACACAGTTGCATGAACCTCTCGAGTCGCGCAGAGCTGTGCTCGGGTCCTTGACCCTCGTAACCGTGCGGTAACAACATGGTCAAGCCGCACAGGCGCGCCCACTTGTGTTCGCCACTGGTAATGAACTGATCGATAACCACTTGAGCGCCGTTGGCAAAATCACCAAACTGGGCCTCCCAAATCACTAACCCAGTCGGCGCCGTAGTGGCGTAGCCGTATTCGAAGGCGAGCACAGCTTCTTCTGACAGCAGGGAATCGTGGATGGTAAAGTCAGCCTGTTCGTCGCTAACATGCTGTAATGGCACATATCTTTCGCCGTCTTTCTGGCTATGCAACACGGCATGTCGATGCGAGAAAGTACCTCTACCGACATCCTGACCTGTGAGTCTCACGGGATATCCCGCGTCTAATAGCGTTGCGTAAGCCAGTATTTCTGCCGCGCCCCAATTAATAGGTAAAGCGCCAGCAGCCATCTTACGTCGATCTTCTAGTATTTTTCCCACCTGCCTTTGGACTGAAAACCCGTCTGGGGCTTCATTGATTCTCGTACCGAGCGCTTGCAAGTAACTCAACTCGAGCGAAGTGTCACTGGCTAAATCCCACGGATGGTTCAAATACGGCGACCAATTTACAAACAACGAGGTATTGGGTTCGGTCACCAGAGCGGAAACTAATGGCTCGCCCCGTTCGAGGGAATCTCGGTAGGCAGCCACAAGCTCATCGTCTTGCTCTTTGGTGATGATGCCCTCTGCGATCAGCTGCTCCGCGTACAAATCCCGGGTGGTTCTTTGATTCTTAATTTTGGCGTACATCACCGGCTGAGTGACAGAGGGTTCATCTGCTTCGTTGTGACCTCGACGACGGTAGCAGACCAGATCGATCACAACGTCTTTGCCAAACTGATGACGGTAGTCTACCGCCATCTGCGTAACAAACAGCACCGCTTCAGGGTCATCGCCATTCACGTGGAAAATCGGGGCCTGCACCATTTTGGCGACATCAGTACAGTACTCGGTGGATCGGGCATCTTCACGAGCACTGGTGGTAAACCCGACTTGATTATTGATGACTAAATGGATGGTGCCGCCAGTTGAATAAGCGCGGGTCTGAGACATTTGGAACGTCTCCATCACCACACCTTGCCCAGCAAATGAGGCATCACCATGGATGACGATCGGAACGACCAATTCACCACTTGAATCTGACCAACGATCCTGCCGGGCTCGAACCGAGCCCTCTACCACCGGTGATACGATCTCTAAGTGGGAGGGATTAAATGCGAGCGCCAGATGTAACTCACCCCCTGGGGTCATGATGTTAGACGAAAACCCCTGGTGGTATTTCACGTCACCCGAGGTCGAATAGGCAATTCTGCCCTCGAACTCTGCAAACAATTCTGAAGGCTTTTTGCCGAGAATGTTAATTAATACATTCAAACGGCCGCGGTGCGCCATGCCAATAACGATCTCTTTGGCTCGATAGGCACCGAAGCGCTGTATCATCTCGGTCAGTGCGGGAATGAGTGACTCCCCGCCTTCTAAACCAAAGCGCTTGGTACCGGGATACTTGGATCCGAGCGACTTTTCGAGTCCTTCAGCCTTGGTCAACTCTCCGAGTAGCTGGCGACGGACAGCCGCACTGTAATCTGGCTTTGCGCGGACAGACTCCATTCGCTGCATGACCCAATGTCGCTCGTCGGTATCGACGATATGCATAAACTCGGCGCCAATCGTGCCGCAGTAGGTCGACTCAAGACAATCTACTATTTCTTCGAGAGTCGCACTGTCTCTGCTGATGTGCAGGCTACCTGTTTGGAAAGCGGTCACAAGATCGCCGGTCGACAATTGGTGAAACTGCAGAGCAAGATCTGGTACTTGATCACGTTGAACGAGATTCAGCGGATCCAGTCGAGCACGCTGATGTCCACGTTGCCGATAGGCTGAGATAAGCTGCAATACGCGCACCTGCTTGCGCTCGAACTCGGTCGCTTGAGCATCACCTGCAACAGTAGCTTCGGTACGGACTCGCATTTTAGAGATGCGAGCAAATTGATCGCGAATTGCAGAATGGGGTGTATCTAAGATTTCGACCTGTTCATTACCACTCTGTGCAAGCTGCTGAAAGTACTCTTGCCATTGTTTTGGAACCGCGTCAGGGTCGATAAGAAAGGCCTCATAGAGGTCTTCGACATAGGCGGCATTACCGCCCGCTATGTGGGAGCTGCGCCTAAAGTGCTCCATCGAGTGATCGTGCATGTTGCCCGCCCGGGGAATCAAAAGTTTAAAACCAAAAAACGTGGCGAGAGTATAACAGCAAAGGTGCTTCGAGGGGAGATGGAAACTGGGAAAATATGCGGGGGCGCAGACGTTCACGCCCCCTGAAAGGACTTACACCTCTCTGGACAGTAGCATATTTTTAATGTGGCCAATCGCCTTGGTAGGATTGAGACCTTTAGGGCAGACATTGACGCAGTTCTGGATACCGTGACAGCGGAACACGCTGAACGGGTCATCCAAGTTAGCGAGCCGCTCTTCCGTGGCCGTGTCTCTGCTGTCCGCCAAAAAGCGGTAAGACTGAAGCAGCCCCGCTGGACCGATAAACTTATCTGGGTTCCACCAAAACGAGGGGCAGCTGGTCGAGCAACAGGCGCACAAAATGCACTCGTACAAGCCATCTAACTTGGCTCGATCTTCAGGCGACTGGAGACGCTCAATTCCAGGCGCTGGCGTATCGTTTAATAGATAGGGCTGAACTTTCTCGTACTGCGCGTAAAACATGCTCATATCGATGATAAGATCTCGAATAACTGGCAACCCAGGCAATGGTCGCACGATCAACTTGCCTTTTTTGGCCACCTCGGACACTGGCGTAATGCACGCAAGTCCATTTTTACCGT
>DOVB01000218.1:5037-7461 GCA_003520285.1 Halieaceae bacterium | reverse complement strand
CGTGAACGAACGGACGATAGCCTAGTGGGCCTATATGCGCGCAGGGATCTTGAAAAACCGACGGGTCCAAACAGACTGTAAAATTGGGTCGACCAGTCGATAAAGCTTGCCTGATACGTAGACTGATTTACCCCTTTGAACTGCGTCGATGCCCTCGCGGACGACGGTTTCTGCTGAGTACCACAGCCAGCTCGGCGTCTTTTGCTTCATTTCCATGAGTCCCGCGGTCTCGTGAAAGTCAGTGTGCGTATACCCAGGGCATAACGCACACACTTTGACGCCAGAACTGGCGTAGGTAAGGGCAAGTTCTTCGCTTAATGCCACCACGTAAGTCTTGGTCGGGCCATAATTGCAGCCGCCGGCCCTTGCGATTCTTCCTGCTACCGATGCAATGTTGATGACGTGTCCTTTTTTTGCGGCCACCATATCGGGGATGAATAAGTGGCACAGGTGAGCGATAGAGGTCATCATGAGTTGAAAGAATGCCGCATGATCGGCCCAGTTGCGATCCGCGATCAGATCATGACCCGCTCCGCCTGCGTTGTTAATTAGCCACGAGATTTTCAAGTTCAGGGTTTGACAGTGATCAAAAATGTGAACAGGCGCTTCGGGTTTGGACAGATCGCAAGCAAGGGTATGGATCTCGATTTGGTACTTTTCTTTTAGGTGCTCCGCTAGCTTACTGAGTGCATCCTCTCTCCGAGCGACTAGCACGAGGTTAAGTCCCTTGGCGGCGAGTTGATGCGCAAATTCGGCGCCGAGCCCCGCTGAAGCGCCGGTAATGAGAGCATATTCTGTCATGGAGTATTCCTATTCGTCGGTTTAAAGTTTCGGCTCTGGCACTCGAGAGTGCTGCATAACACTACTCTTCGCTTGAGGGCGCGTTTATTCTCGCACAATTCACCAGGACACCAACCAAGGACAGTGCATTGTTTGCAGGTAGAGAGCAGGTGAAGCTTGATAAGCGTTCGGCATGTGTTACAGAATGGCTTCTATTAACCGTGGGCCACGCTCTAACATCGCGGCTTCGAAAGCTTGATCGAGCTCTTCGACAGTCGTCGCTCGGCTCGCAGAAACACCCATACCGCGGGCAATATGGCACCAATCAATGGTCGGATTACTTAAATCTAAGAGAGACTTAGCCGTGGGGCCAGGGTTGAGAACACCAACTCTCTCTAGTTCAATATTGAGGATCGCGTAGGAGCTGTTATTTAAGAGCAATACGGTGATATCTAGGTTTTCTCGTGCCATCGTCCAAAGGGATTGCACTGTATACATTGCAGAGCCGTCCGCCTGCAAGGCGATGACTTTCTGGTGCGGTCGCGCCACTGCGGCCCCGATGGCGACAGGGAGTCCTTGACCAATCGAGCCACCTGTAAGCATAAGCCAGTCGTGAGGCTCGCTGCCAGCTGTCATTAAGAATGCACCCAAGCCGTTGGTGGCGCCCTCATCCGACACTATGGCATGTTTTGGAAGGCGGTTTGCGATGACCTTGCCGAGTTCAAGCGCTGTCAGAGGGCCATCGTCAAGGTCATAATGACATCTTGGCTGCAGCGTGACTTCTTCGGCTGCGGCATCAAGGCCTGTGATCAAGCGTGTTAAGGCATCTAATACGTCGATCTTCGCGTTAGCAACTTGGACCAAATTGGCGCCTTCTGGTGAGAGCCAGCTGGGTTTTTCTGGATACGCGAAGAAGGATACGGGCGGACGAGTCCCCACGAATACGATGTGCTTGAATGACGCGAGGTGTTCAGCCGCTTGCTCGCCAAAATAGGGTAGCCGATCGACCGGCACGCGACCCGCTCCGCGCTGATGTCGGGCGCAAAATGTTTCGGTAACCAGCTTGGCGCCGGTGCGTGCAGCAATTTTTCCCGCTAGCAACAAAGCATCCTCTCGCAGCGCCCGAGCTCCCAGCATGATAGCTTTTGGCTCATCATTTGAGAGCGCAGCAATTGCGCGATCAATCTCTGTTTCGGACGCTATTGGCGCTGAGGGAATCTGAGGTACAGGTGCTATCGTATCGCAGGTGTCCCACGCATGATTTGCGGGGGCAATAAATGAGGCGACCTGTCCTGGATATCCAAGTGAGTTAGCCCACGCTGTCAGGCCAGTTTCTGCAAGAGTGTCTGCACTGGTCGAGACACCTACCCAAGCAGAAACGGGTTTTGCGAACCCTTCGATATCGGCCGTGAGAGGTGCGTCATATTGAAGGTGATAGGTCGCATGATCGCCGATCATATTAACGACTGCAGAGTGGGCTCGACGCGCATTGTGGAGATTTGAACTGGCGTTGGCGAAGCCGGGGCCAAGATGAAGTAGTGTGAGCGCAGGTTTGTCTTCCATGCGTGCATAGCCATCTGCAGCACCCGATGCAACACCTTCATATAAGCAAAGGATTGCACGCATTGCTGGTTGTTTATCAAT
>DOVB01000218.1:0-4843 GCA_003520285.1 Halieaceae bacterium | reverse complement strand
ATGCTATCCTTAGGCTAGGAGTGAGCCAGATCTCATAAAACTCGCAGCCAACGAAAGTTTTTCGATGGCATTGTGTTTACCCCGGAAAGAGAGGGGATCGTATTTAGTGGACCATATTTACCATAGCACTCTTCGCTACCGTCGTCATCATACTGCCGGCATGCTATTAGGTCAGAGACTGACCTAATAGCGCTGGTTGCTAAATATCGATCCCCGCTGCCCTGAGAGCTGCATCAATCTCTACTCTGGTACCTTTGAAGACGACCCGATCTTGACGTTTTAGCAACTGATAATCGTACATTGGATCGTAATAATCGGTGAGTAAGTATCCGATCCATCGCCTATGCCCTGACGCGTCGCCCTTCGTGTGAGCAGCCAGTGCTGAATGCATGAGTTTCATCAGATACTGGTGCCTGTTTCCCCCAAGCCGTTTTCTAATACTTAGGGCGGCATTTAAAAGAGATTCAGAAAACGATTCGAATGCGAGGTCTTGGTCACCTGTCAGCTCTATCCATTCGCGCAGATTGTCCAGTATGTAGTGTTGGTGCGAGTGATTGATTCTATCGGCCAGTGAGCCTTCAAGAACGTAAATGGGCGCGCGCTGCATGACCAAATGTAATGGCAAGGGAATCGCGCAACGACCAATCAACCGGCTCTCATCCTCGAGCAAGAGGGTTCCTGTGCCGGCTCGCTGGTGCTTAACGAGTTTAGTGATCAGATCGTTTTCGAAGTCGATCTGACTCGGCTGTGCAATTGGACGTTTTCCAAAGGCGCTCCCGCGGTGTTGGGCACAACCTTCAAGGTCTATGGAGGCCTTGGTTGCGGTGATCAGATCTGTTTTTGCAACACCGGTTTTACCTGCAATGATCAGGAGATTGAGCGATTCGCTGATCGTCTCTAGCTGAGTCAACAGCCAGGAACGGACGGCTTTGTAGCCTCCATCGATAACTGGGTAGCTCACCTCGATCTGCTCAAGCCATTGTTGACTAATTGTCGAGCGCAGGCCCCCTCTGAAGCACATTAGAGCACCCTGAGGATGCTCGACCGTTAAACGTCGCCACGCTTCTACGCGCGATTGCTTGGTGGCGCCGGCGACCAGTTCATGACCGAGCGCAATGGCTGCATCTTGCCCTGCCGCTTTAAAACAGCGACCAATTTCTTCGCGTTCTTGGTCATTTAGAAGAGGGGCATTAATTGCGGAGGGCAGTGAACCGCGATGAAACTCAATCGGCGCCCTTGTATCAATAATAGGGATATCGTCAGCAATCAAGCTCTCGTAGTCGTTGATGCGCTGGCTCATGATAACAACGAAATAGCGTGATTCTGGCCGCTGGCTTGCGCGAGCTGACCGATTCGTGTGGCCTCAATGCCGGCTGCATTGAGAGCCATTTCAACCTCGGATCGTGCGGTTCTGGCAGCACTGAATAAGAGCCCACCGCTGGTTTGAGGGTCAAACAATATCGCTCGTTCGAGCTCGCTTAGCGGCGATACTTGCCCTCCAAACGCACTGAAATTTCTGCCAGTACCGCCAGGTATACAACCAAGATTCGCATAATGTATCGCATTGGGTAAAAGAGGAATGGCCTTAAAATCGAGTTCGGCAACAAGATTCGAGGCTTGGCAGACCTCAAGTAGGTGGCCAGCTAGTCCGAATCCAGTCACATCAGTTAAGGCGTGAACGCCTGCTATTGTTGCCAGTATTGGCCCCACAGAATTGAGCTGGCACATGGTTTCAACCGCCGCAGACTGGTCGCTCTGGTCTATTTCCCCCTGTTTTTCTGCAGTTGTTAGAAGTCCAATTCCAAGGCCTTTAGTGAGGTAGAGGTCATCGTTCGGATGAGCGGCCGAGTTGCGTTTGAGCGAGTTATGGTCACATAGTCCAGTCACCGCGAGTCCAAAGATTGGTTCAGGCGCATCGATACTATGCCCACCGGCTAAGGGGATACCCGCCGCTGTGCAAACGGAGCGGCCACCCTCAATGACGCGAGAGGCGACTTCAGGTGAGAGAGTCGAAACAGGCCATCCTAAAATGGCGATAGCCATAAGTGGTTTCCCGCCCATCGCATAGATATCACTGATCGCGTTGGTGGCAGCGATTCTGCCGAAATCAAACGGGTCATCGACAATTGGCATGAAAAAATCGGTGGTACTCAGAATAATTTGATCATTGCCGATATCGATTGCAGCGGCGTCATCTCTGCAGTTGTTTCCTACCAATAAGTTTGGAAAGTCCGAGTTAGGAAACGCGAGATTCGAGCTCAAGATACGGTCAAGAACGTCGGGTGCGATTTTGCAACCACATCCTGCGCCGTGACTGTATTGAGTGAGCTTTATGTTAGGCATCTTTTAGAAGCCTCTTGATGAGAGGGCTGGAGTATAACGCATTGCTTACCAATCGCTAAAGCTGCCGCTTGCGCTGGTGGTGATTTTGGGTCACTGTAGGCGCCGTTAAGTTACCAGAACGCGTGCGA
This sequence comes from Halieaceae bacterium, assembly GCA_003520285.1. Classification (GTDB taxonomy): domain Bacteria; phylum Pseudomonadota; class Gammaproteobacteria; order Pseudomonadales; family Halieaceae; genus Aequoribacter. Next base: position 2,372 of record DOVB01000218.1, on the reverse strand, counting down.
TGAATCAGTTAGAACTACAGTCTGAGTATCGAAAGCTGGCTTACTTGAAGGTGATGGGTGTGATACCACTAGCGGCTTCGCGGGTGCCCGTTGCCGCAGGTCCTCGAGTAAGGGTTTTAGTGTGTCCGTTGAAGGGCGCCGAACTGAAACTGGCGGGCTCATCAAGTGCTATTGAGTCAAGGCCATCGAGCGCGAGTAACGAGGTTCAGCGAGTCGCTGCGACCCGAGGCGCCGAGGCGCTGTCTCAAGCACGGCAAGCATTGAGTGCTGATTCATCGAGTCGCAGTCGTGATGGTCTGCCGCGGCCGACGCGCACGCCTGTTAACCCTCAAGCTAAAAGTCAAAATGCGACTGTACCCGAGGCTGATCTTATCCTTCGCGCTTCATCGTCCGATACGGTGACATCGGTCACGTTGAATCATGCTGAACTCCCGCAGACATTTACCATAGCCCTGAGTGTTACCGAGGGGGTAGTTGGCATTGCGCTTGAAGAGACTCTTAGTGCCGATCAACTGAGCTTAGTGGTAAACATTGTTACGGCCAGCGAGTCGAGACGGCGAGGGGGCGTGGTTCCCGCGCTAAAAACAGTAGAATTCCATTGGCCTTTTGCTGGGCTCGATAAGCTGTCTCAGACACCGGGTATGGCAGAGCAGGCTTTTGGTGCTTTTCTTGCCAAGCACGTTCAGCAGGCGCCCTCATTGGTGCTGCTTTTCGGAGAGCCGGCCGCAGCGGCGAGTGACACTTTCTTCCGTGATCGCGCAGACGTCAAAACTCTCCAGACCTATCGTCTTTCTCAACTATTAGGATCACCCGATAAGAAACGAGATTTGTGGCGGGCGGTGCAAGCAAGAGTTTCTGTTTGAGTGACACACTATCGCCTTGATATTGCCAAGCTTGGTGATCTTGATGCACTGGCATCTGTGGCACTGGAGTCTGGAGAAGCGTCTTGGCATGCCGATACGTTTTATCCTTCCTGTCGAGGAGACTCCAACGAAATCGCTTTCGTGCAGCGGGAACAAGACCACATTGTCGGTTACGCGGTTATGGCGAAAGAGTATGATGTTGGCGCCCTCTATAGCTTGGCTGTGCTCCCAGCGCATAGAGGCCATGGGCTGGCGCGCAGTTTGTTAGGAGAGGGCTTGAATTGGTTGAAGTCTCGGGGGCTCACTCGGTGTTTACTCGAGGTGAGAGTGACCAATGTTCCAGCGATTGCACTCTACGAAAGTATTGGGTTTGCTAGAGATGGCATTCGAAAAAATTATTATCCAACTCCCGGCGCCCCGCGCGCCGATGCGCTATTAATGTCTTTAGAGATGAATAAACTATGAGAGTACTTGAGACACAATGGTGGCGGCTTGGCCTGCCAGACGAGTGGATTGCTGAGCAAGATGAGGACAGCATTATCATTACCGATCGTGATGAGGTCGGTACTATAGAGATCAGCCACTTGCTTCACCAAGAAGGTGATGAGCCTTTGAGTGCAGAAGCTTTAGCGAGGGCCAATGCCGAGCATGAGGGTCTCGATTGGCAGGCCTGTTGCCTGGGTGAATTTGACGGCGTCGAAACAAGCTATCATGAGGACGGCGCCGCAGTTCGAGAATGGTGGCTCCAAGCTCAGTCGCTTGTCATATTTATCACTTACGTTTGCGATCTTGAGAACGAAGATTTAGATGCGGTGATTGTTGACGAGATATTAGACGGTCTTGAACTTATTCGAGACGAGTAACTCTATTTGACAGGACCGGTTACTCGAACTCGCTTTTGCGCTCCTTGAGAGTGAGATTGAGGTGTAACAGCCGAGGCCGTTGTGAGTGAGTCAATCTGGTTTTTAAGGGCAATCAAGAGACCGGTTATCAGGAAAGCGCCGGGTGGCAGAGCGGCCAGCAGGAAGGGTTCGTAATCCTGAATAATCACCCATTGCCAAGCTCGAGCACCTTCACCAAATAAGAGATGCATGTCGGCGAATAAAGCGCCCGTGGCAAGACATTCTCTGATGGCGCCGAGTATCACGAGAACACCGGCAAAGCCCAGTCCCATCATGATGCCATCTGTCACTGCGGGCCCCACCGAATTGCGGCTGGCGTAGGCCTCGGCGCGAGCCAGAATAGCGCAGTTGGTGGTGATCAAAGGCAGGAAAATACCCAAAACCTGATACAGTTCAAAGGCATACGCTTGCATTAAAAGTTCGGCAGCGGTGACTGAAGAAGCAATGATGATGACGAAGATCGGTAAGCGAACGGTGTGTGGGATCACAGAGCGCAAGAGGGATACTGACAAGTTGGAGAGTACCAGCACGCATAAAGTCGCTATACCCAGCCCGAGTGCATTGACGACATTCGACGACACTGCAAGTAATGGACACAAGCCCAAGA
>DOVB01000149.1 GCA_003520285.1 Halieaceae bacterium | reverse complement strand
GTTTATCTTTGTCGAGCAGCGTCACCGCTCGTTTGATAAAACCCTCATGTTCAAGCTGCTTGACCCGCCGAGCACATGGGGTTGGCGACAGCCCTACTTGCTCGGCGAGGTCTAGATTTGAAAGGCGCGCGTCAAGCTGCAGTCGCTGCAGGATTCTAATGTCGATTCGGTCGATCTTCATGGTCACTATCCTAGATTCTCAAAATAGATTTAGCGCCTAATAATAACGTATAAATTAGATAGTAAAGCTATTTTTATCCATAAATAAGGCGCAATTTGTTGAAATACGCTCACAGCAATTCAGTATACTGCCACCCAAGTTTTGCGATAGTCCACGGGGGCACACATCATGACTAGCCACTTTAATGTCAGTAAATATCAGCCATTTCGGCCCGTTTCTCTACCCGATAGAACCTGGCCTGATCAAACTATTACGGTAGCTCCGGCATGGTGTAGCGTTGATTTGCGCGATGGCAATCAAGCTTTAATTGAGCCGATGACGCCACAGCAAAAACTTGACCTTTGGAATCTGTTGCTTGACGTTGGCTTCAAAGAAATAGAGATTGGTTTCCCATCTGCATCGTCGCTTGATTATGACTTTTGCCGCAAGCTGATCGATGAGTCGCTTGTGCCAGATGACGTCACCATCCAAGTACTTACCCAGGCTCGCCCTGATCTGATCGAAAAAACATTCGCTGCACTCAAGGGCGCGCGCCGGGCGGTTGTGCATGTTTATAATTCGACATCGACGGTACAGCGGGACTATGTGTTTGGTTTAGACCGCGCAGGGATCGTCGAGATCGCGACACAGGGCGCCCAATGGGTGGCGGATGAGGCGGCTAAACATCCGAATACGGAGTGGATTTTTGAGTATTCACCCGAGAGTTTCACCGGCACTGAGCTCGACTTTGCGGTTGAAGTGGTTGATGCAGTGACGGCAGTTTGGTCGCCAACGCCGCAGAGCCCCGTGATCATCAATCTGCCAGCAACAGTAGAGATGAGTACCCCCAATGTGTATGCCGACCAGATTGAGTGGTTTTGTCGATACGTGAAGCATCGCGACAGCCTCATTATCTCGGTCCACACCCATAACGATAGAGGTTGCGCGGTAGCTGCTTCTGAGCTTGCGGTTCTTGCTGGAGCGGATCGTGTTGAAGGTACTCTGTTCGGCAATGGTGAGCGCACGGGCAACATGGACATACTCACCATGGCAATGAACTTATATAGCCAAGGGGTTGATCCGAATCTGAATTTTGAGCGGATAGATCACATTATAGAAGTCTACAAAAGCGCGACTCAGCTGCCCGTTCACCCCCGACACCCCTACGCAGGTGAGCTGGTTTTTACTGCGTTTTCGGGTAGCCATCAGGATGCGATCAAGAAATGTTTGGCAAAGCGTGATATCAATGAGCCCTGGGAAGTGGCCTATTTGCCCATCGATCCCCGCGATATTGGCCGATCGTACCAAGAAGTCATTCGCATCAATAGCCAGTCTGGGAAAGGTGGCATTGCCTATGTCCTGGAACAGGAATACGGGTATCAATTACCGCGGTGGCTGCAAATTGATTTTAGTCCAGTGGTGCAGCGTTATGCTGAATCATCAGAGAAAGAAGTGGACGCGGCTACCATTCAGCGCCTTCTTACAGAGACCTATTTTACAGAAAAGACCCGCATGAGTTTGGGCGATTATACTGTGGCAAGGCGCGACGGTGCTGACTACTTGCAAGCGGTGCTCCAGTGTCAGTCCGAACCAGTTCAGATTGCAGGGTCAGGTAATGGTGTGGTTGCCGCTTTCGTCGAGGCACTCGAAGGTGTGACGGGCGCCAATATCGTCGTGGTTGAATATAGCGAGCATGCACTCAGTCAAAGCGCTCAGGCCGAGGCTATCTGTTACATACAGCTCAATGTTGATGGCCAGCGTGTGTGCGGGATCGGGCGCAGTGAAGACATTATTCAAGCCTCTTTGGAGGGTATCTTGAGAGCTTTGGATCGCTCTGAATTACAGATTAAGGTCGCTGCCTGAGTGGACCACGAGATAACGCGATCTGATTTGATACACCTTGAGCACATCAGGGCTGCACGCGAACGCATTCAGGGGATGGTTCATCAAACGCCAGTCCAAGTGCATGCGAGTCTTAATGCTGACTTCGGAGCAGAGCTTTTCTTTAAGGCTGAGCATTTGCAGAAGGGTGGCGCGTTTAAGGCCCGAGGTGCGCATCACGCATTGAGTCGACTGTCACCGGAGTTGCTTGCGAACGGCGTCGCGACCCACTCATCGGGTAATCACGGTGCAGCTTTAGCTCTGGCGGCCAGTCGGTTTAATACCCGTGCATTCGTGGTTATGCCCACCAATGCGCCCGCACCTAAGCGCGCCGCTACGATTGCCTACGGCGCTGAAGTCATCGACTGTGAGCCGACCTTGTCGGCACGGGAAGCGGCCCTGATCAGCTGTGTCAATGCCACTGGCGCTACCTTTGTACCGCCCTATGACCATCCCGATATTATCGCGGGTCAGGGAACAGCGGGACTCGAATTATTCGAGCAAATTGGACCTGTGGACTTGGTGTTAGTCCCAGTGGGTGGAGGCGGGCTGCTGGCTGGGGTCAGTGCGGCTATCAAGGCATTGAGCCCACAGACACAGGTCATTGGTGTTGAGCCTGCGGGTGCTGACGATGCCTACCGCTCCTTTTACTCGGGTGAGCGGGTGACTGAGCATCAACCTGATACGATTGCTGATGGACTGCGTACAACTCTAGGTGTTTTGAATTTCGATATGATTCGCAGGCATGTAGACGCTATCGTCACTGTCGATGATGCAGCCATCTGTGAGGCAATGGCGTTGTACATGACCCGTGCGAAAGAGGTGGTGGAGCCGTCCGGCATTATTGGTCTTGCGGCAATTTTGGCAGGTGTCATTGATGTGCGTGCAAAACGTGTGGCGATTATATTATCTGGCGGTAACGTCGACCTTACTCGGTTACCGTGGTGATGCCTTGTGATTCGATCTGCTCGTCTGTTTGGCGTCACAGTGTTGTGCGCGATAGTGTTGGCGGGATGCACCCGCACATCGCTTGTTTACAATCGCATCCCGACGCTCATCAACTGGACGCTTGATGATTACATCACCTTAGATCGCAGCCAACAGTCGGTATTAGATGAGCAGCTAGATGAGTATCTGAACTGGCACCAAACCACACAACTCCCTCAGTATGTTGCGCTCTTAGACGACGTGCTCGAGCATCTAGACTCTGCGGCTCCTGTTACCGAGGCAGTGTTGACACGCTGGCAAGAGCGAGCTGATATTTTCGCTGCTGATCTGCAATATCGAGCAGTCGACTGGATCGTGCCGATGGCGCAAACCGCAAGTGATAAACAGCGGCAAGAGCTGGCCACCGCCATCGACGAAAAGCAGCGTGAACTGGAACAAAAATATAGCGATCGAACTCAAGATCAGTACCGTAAAGACGCGGTTGACAGTTTGACTGATAATCTCGCAGATTATCTGGGTCGCTTGACGGAAGAGCAGCAAGCATTCATTGATGGTGCAGGCGAACGGCTTGTTCGCTATGACAGTGTCTGGTTAGCAAACCGAGCTAGAACCTTTGCTCGTTTTACAGCACTACTGCAAGCCCCCGATGAAACGCTGCATGAGCGCCTACTGGCGTTTTTTGAGGCTCGCTTAACTGCACCAACTTCGGCTGAGTATGGGCATAATCAGACCCTGATCAAAGCCACCATAGTCCAGGTTTTAACGGCGCGGACAGATAAGCAGCATCAGAAATTGACTCGGCGACTAGGGGCTATTCGCGACGATTTGGCGAGGTTGGCCGAGCGAGCTGAAACAAACTGACCGCAGTTACTGCATTGCGCGCGATTGTTAGAGTTCCGCAGTGGTAGTTTGTGGCGCGATAAAGGGCGCGGCTGGCATTATTCTTGAGCCCCCCCAGTAGCGATGGGGCCCGCGTTTATTTCGATAGTGTTTTGATGAACACTTTAGAGTTTCGCTGCAGATTGTAAAGCGCCTGCCGCGGCTGCGGTAGTTCGCTCCGATCTTGTTCTTTGAAGCCCTGCTCAATAAACCAATGCGCGGTTTGCGTGGTGAGAACGAAGACAGACGTGAGTCTTTGTTCGAGCGCTGATTTCTCGAGCACATTCAGCAGTCGTTGTCCTCGCTGCTCGCCCCGATAATCTGGATGGCAGACGATACAAGCGACTTCAGCGACATTAGCCTGGGGATAGGTGTACAGTGCAGCGCAAGCGATAATGCGATTGTCGCGCTCTAATACTGTGAACTGGGCAATTTCAGTTTCAAGGAGTTCTCGGGATCGCTTAACGAGCGTGCCGTCCGCTTCTAGCGGTTGCAGCAATTCTAGAATGCCGCCAACGTCATCGATGTTTGCCCTCCGGCATTGCTCGAACGGATGACTCGATACCAAAGTACCGGCTCCGTCGTGTGTGAAGAGTTCGAGCAAAAGTGCGCCTTCGTGATCAAAGCCAATGATGTGGTTTCGTTCGACACCCCCTAAGCAGGCTTTTTGGGCAGAGCGCAGCAAGGCTCCCTGCCCAGGGTCAACATCGCAAGAGTGAATCTCTGACATGGCCAGCTCACGGATGAGCTCACCTTGGCTGGTGGTGATCGCCTGTGGGCTCGCCAACCAAATGAGTTTATCCGCTCGACATTCGGTTGCAGCGCGAACGGCAACATCCTCTAGGGCTAAGTTAAAGATTTCACCGGTGGGCGAGTAGCCCAAAGGCGGCAATAGCACTATCGTATTGTCAGCGAGTTGTCTGGCAATACCTTGCGTGTCGATTCGTCTTACTTTACCGGTGTGAAGATAATCGGTGCCTTCCAATACCCCCACTGGCTGGGCAACGACAAAATTCCCTGAAGATACTCGGATCCCGGCATTGCGCATTGGTGAATTGGCGGTACCCATCGAGAGCCGTGCCTCAAGGTCATGTCTTAGGCTACCGACAATTCGTTTAATGATTTCTAGGTCGGCATGATCGGTGATGCGCAGATCGTGTTCGAACAGGCTTTTGCGCCCGAGCAGGGTGAGCTCTGTGTTGACTTGAGGTCGCGCCCCAAAAACGACGACAAGCCGGACGCCTAAGCTATTGAGTAAGACAAGATCTTGGAGGATGGTGTTGAGCTGTGGACTTGCTAAACATTCACCCGACAGTGCCACCACAAAGGTTTTTCCTCTGTGAGCATTAATATAGGGTGTGGTGTTTCGAAACCACTGAATGTGTGATTGATTCGGCATGGCGGCATTATCTTACGAACCCAGCGTCAGGTACAGCATCGGAGCTGATCACAAGCAGAAATTTGCTGTTGTTACGTGGGATCAGCCGCTGAAAACGCCCTTGAAGAAGAAAAAGAAGACAATAGACAGTCCCGCGCCGGCAGGCAGTGTAACAAGCCATGATGCGAAAATTGATCCAACAACACGCAGGTCAATGCTCCCGATACCACGAGCAATACCAACACCCAGTACCGCACCAACGAGGGTGTGCGTGGTCGAAATTGGCAGTCCAGTAGCAGAGGCCAGTACGACCGTTGAGGCTGCACCCAGTTCGGCCGCGAAGCCGCGACTTGGGGTCAGTTCGGTAATTCGTTTGCCGATGGTTTGAATGACTTTCCAGCCGTAGGTGGCAAGACCGATGACAATTCCTAGTGCACCAGTGAGCAGAATCCACCACGGGATCGCAGATTTAGCGGCGATTTCGCCTCCGGACTGTAATACACCCACAATGGCAGCCATTGGTCCTATGGCGTTCGCCACATCGTTCGAGCCGTGAGCGAAAGCCATGGCGCAAGCAGTAAACACCATAAGAATAGCAAATACCCGCTCTATATCTGCGTTCGTAGGCTTGATATCCGGATTGTTGCGATGGATTTTATGCAGCAATTGAGCGCCCGCGAGGGCAACCACAACGCCAATAAGGGCTGCCACAGGAACCGCGTTCATGAAACTGCTGCCGAGGCCCATATCAATCGTGACCCCAACATTCTTAAGTCCTTTGGTGAGGGTCACCATGGCAATCATGAAGCCAACTAAGAACATGTAGTAAGGAATATACTGCTTCGCTCGATGGTAGGGGTCGTCGCGGTCTAATATGATGTAACGAACGCTCGTAAATAGGACGTAAGATATTGTGCCGGCGATCAGCGGTGATACTACCCAGCTCGCAACGATGGTTGCAATCTGTGGCCAAGCCACCGCATCGATAGAAATACCGACAGCCGCAAATCCGACAATAGCGCCAACGATGGAGTGTGTGGTTGACACTGGCCATCCTTTCATACTGGCAACGAGAAGCCACGTCCCCGCCGCAAGCAGAGCGGACATCATGCCGTACACGAGCAGCTCTTCTTGCCCTTTGAAAAAGGCTGGATCAATAATCCCTTTTCTAATAGTGTCGGTTACCGCGCCGCCCGCTAGGTAAGCACCGGCAAACTCAAAAATGATAGCGATTAAAATGGCTTGCTTGATAGTGATGGCTTTGGAGCCAACCGAAGTTCCCATGGCGTTTGCGACATCATTAGCGCCGATGCCCCAAGCCATAAAAAAACCGAACAAACACGCGAGAATTAGAATTGTGGAGCCGTAGTCTTGCAGGACGTCCATGTGTTATCTCGCTCTCTTATTACAGGGGTGACCTGTTATCGGCTCACTTGGGCGGGTCGATTCTAACAACTCAACTGCGACAGTTTTGTTACAGTTTGACGGATAATTTGGCAGGGAAGTCATGACTTCTCTCCTCTAAATTTAGGCGCAGTATAGGCAAACACCGCCCGTGTGTCACACCCAAATAAAACAGCGGTAGCGCGCACTAGCGGAGACTGCTCTAAGCGCTTAGCATGGGCGCGTACAGCGATTGTGGAAACCTTATATGACGATAAAGAACTCTGCCCCCAGCCCTACTGCGTGGGCGACTCTTACGGAACTGGCAGATGCGAGCGCCTTGATGCGTCCTGAACAGGTATTCGCAGGAGCGACGGAGCAGGTGCAGAGACTCCTTCGTTTGAGCCCTTTCGCAGC
>DOVB01000271.1 GCA_003520285.1 Halieaceae bacterium | reverse complement strand
CCCCTCTGAAGACAGAATAAAGAACGTGTAATTCGTCGACAATGTATGAATTGGATATTCTACGGTGGGTGACGGCGATTCTCGTTACTTTCGGCCTGCTTCTCGTCATACTCTACTTCAGCAAAACTCACTTAAATTTTCGCCGCGATAACGTGGGTGTTAAAGTGCGTTCACATACCATGTTAAAAAACAATGCCTCACTTTATGTGATAGAGATCGAGAACCAGAGATTGTTGATCGGTGTTACGAAAGAGAACATGACGATTTTGACTTGCTTAGAACCCGTTTCGACTTTAGATGAAGCGCTTCAGGACATGAGTAAATGAAAAATTTAATAAAGCCCGGTCTAAGCTTGCTGCTTGTTCTGTTTGCGGATGTCAGTTTTTCACAAGGCACCATACCGATCGTCACGTCTAACGCCTTGCAAAATGGTCAAACCGAGTACTCAATAACCCTGCAATTGTTGGGCTTGATGACCATTTTGACTTTGCTGCCATCATTACTGCTCATGATGACCAGTTTCACGAGAATTATCATCGTCTTATCGCTTTTGCGACAAGCCATGGGTACGGCTCAAACACCCCCCAATCAAGTCCTTCTGGGCCTGGCTTTATTTTTAACGATTTTCATAATGACTCCCGTAGCTACTGTCGTGAACGAGGAGGCGATTCAACCCTATGTAAACAGCGAGATCGGGCTTGAAGACGCATTACTGAGAGCGCAAGTGCCAATCAAGACCTTTTTGCTGCAGCAAACAAGAGAGTCAGATATTCAAACCTTTATTAGCCTTCTGAATGATGACGTCCAGTACAACACCCCGAATGATTTACCACTGAATATCCTAGTCCCCGCGTTCATCGCGTCAGAGTTGAAGAGCGCCTTCACAATTGGATTTATGCTTTACATTCCCTTTGTCGTCATCGATTTGGTTGTTGCCAGTATTCTAATGTCTATGGGTATGATGATGCTCTCGCCAATGATGATTTCTCTCCCTTTCAAGCTATTACTGTTCGTGATGGTCGATGGGTGGAATCTACTTATTGGGTCTCTAGCTGGAAGTTTTGCCCAGATATGAGGGTGTAGATATGGAATCAGGAGATGTCATTAATCTGGGGGGGAGTGCCATTTGGACAGCTGCTCTTGTGGCATCTCCTATTCTTTTGACAGCACTCGCTGTAGGTTTGATCATAGGTATCCTCCAGGCGGCAACCTCGATACAAGAGATGACGCTCAGTTTTATCCCTAAATTAATTGCACTAGCTTTGGCGCTTGCCATATTTGGGGAGTGGCAGCTTGCCACAATGGTGGAATTTTATGAGAGCATATTTGAGCGAGTGCAGTACATGTTTCTGAGCTAATGGACATTGTCTTTGACGATATTGTTAACTTGCTTGCGACAGGCTTAATTCCCATGTTGCGGATTTCCGCTATGATAATAGCAGCGCCACTCATCTCGCTCGATGTCGTGTCATTGCCTATCCGCATCGTGTTAGCAATTGTCTTGACTTGGGTGATATACCCTCTTATCGAGGTGCCAAATCTGAATCCATTGTCTTCTGAGGGGATGGTGATTCTGGTGCGGGAAATGTTTGTGGGAATAGCAATTGCCGTTACATTGCAGGTGGTGAACGGAGCACTTATCCTAGCAGGGCAAGCTTTGTCTATGAGTATGGGCTTAGGTATGGCGCAAATAATGGATCCCTCAGCAGGAACTGTCCCTGTTCTCTCCTCTTTCTTGATAATCTTTTCGACCCTGATTTTTATGAGTTTTGGGGGGCATAGTTTACTCTTTTTCTTAATACTTCAGAGCTTTGAATTCGTTCCTATTGGAGCGGCCTTTGATCTCGATGCGGTTATCCTTAAGGTAATGGCTTGGACTTCAATGGTCTTCCTAGGTGGGGTATTAATAGCGATGCCGATAATGCTGACCATGTTGCTTGTCAACCTTTGCCTTGGGATTGTAACTCGGTCGGCTCCGGCCCTGAATATTTTTGCTGTGGGCTTTCCCGCGATGATACTCGCGGGACTCGCCCTACTAATTATTAATCTAACCAATATAGCGCACAGAATAGAATGGTTATGGGTTGAGGCCTTCACAACAGCAAGAGATATATGGGTAGGTGTTTAAATGGCGGAAAATGACAGTACCCAGGAGAAGACGGAGGAGCCAACCAGTAAACGGATACAAAAATCTAGAGATGATGGACAGGTAGCTCGATCACAAGAACTATCGATCGCAGCAACGGTGATCACAGTCGCGGGTTTTATGTATCTTTTCGGTGGCGCGATGATCATCAAAATATCGGAGCAGTTTGCGGCTGCGTTCGTGTTTGATCCAAAACATGTCTTTGATGTGAGTGGTCTGACGTCTAGAGTGGGCAAGGGTCTCATGGACGCGCTCTTAGTAGTAGCCCCTTTGGGTGCAGCAGCATTCGTGGTTTCATTGCTAGTGTCGGGTGTGCTGGGGGGCTATAACTTTTCTTGGAAAGCGATCGCGCCCAAGGCTTCGAAGCTAAACCCCCTATCCGGTCTTAAGCGCATGTTTGGCATGAAGGTCGTCTTCGATTTTTTCAAGACGATTGGGAAATTCCTCTTAGTGGGTGGCCTCACCTATCTGCTGGTTGACAACTATGCAGGACAGCTAATGTTTACCTCGCTGATGAACTTTGAGGGGGGCTTAGCACTCGGTGGATCAATTATTGTCTTTTCTTTTTTGGTGGCGACTCTCGCCCTAATTATTATTGCAATGATTGACGCACCTTATCAGCTGCAAGAGTATAATAAGAAGCTGAAAATGACAAAGCAGGAGGTCAAAGAAGAAGCCAAAGACACCGATGGCCGCCCGGAAGTGAAGCAACGTATCAGACAGAAGCAGAGAGAATTAGCATCGATGCGAATGCTTGAAGCAATAGCGGACGCAGATGTCGTTATCACTAACCCAGAGCACTTTGCAGTTGCACTGGCATACGATCCAACCGGTGACCTACCACCTAAATTAGTTGCCAAGGGGTCTGACTTCATTGCTGAAAAGATCAGAGAGCGAGCCAAAGAGGAAGGAGTCCCTCTGTTTACCTCACCCATATTGGCGCGTTCTTTATTTTTTACGACAGATCTCAACGGTTACATTCCAGAGCCTTTATACGAAGCCGTTGCTCAGGTCATCGCCTTTATTTTTAACATCAATAGTTTTAATCGAGGTGGAGTAAACTCTGAGATACCGGTTCCGAGAGTTCCTCTAGGTATGAGATTTGATAAAAATGGCGAGCCAGAAAAGAGCTGATTCCCTGAGCTGACGATTCTACGAGAGAAAGCGATATGTCAATCGAAATTCAGAATGTGTTAATGCCCCACTCTGGAGACCCTGAGCTGCTAGATCAGATAATTTCTGCTTGTAGAGAAGGGCGACATATCATTGTTTGCAGCGACTCGGATACCTACCTGGACGCAATTTGTTATGCTTCATACAAGATAATCGGAGCCACAGACGGCTTAACGCCGAGGCGTTTATATCCTGCAGTTACCGAGGAGCTCCTGAAGACTTTTAACAAAGCAGTGGACTCTTTGACTATTGATGAGGCGATTCGCTCCAGCTCAGTCACGAGTCGAGATATTCTGATTATTCCAGAGGTTCGTGGTTTCTCTGCCGCAGACTGGACCATCCTGACCAAGCTGTTGAAAACATTCGTTGGTGCAAACGTCAGTGTTTTAATTTTTTCGAGTACTCGGAGTGTTTCTGAGGCCGCAATTTCAGACTTTGTCGCGGATCTAGGAGTTCAGCTGCTTTATCTGCCGGTCTTGACCGCAACCGATCTAGAGAGCATCAAGGAGATTAACGAGCCTCATTTGCAAGAAAAAGCTAAGGTGCTTTTTAGTAAGCTCTCTAAAGATTTTTTAGGAGCCGTAACGGACGTGGAAAAAGGCATCGAATTGGCTGATATTGCAGTAAAGAGGAGTGGCCGAGTATGGAGCCTACTGCTTGTGTTAATGGCGATCTTGGCAGTCAGTTCGATAGTCTGGTTTGACAAGCGTTTTCTAGATTATGTAATAGGTTTCGTACTGTTTATTAGACGTCAAATTATTTTGATATGGGACTGGTTGACGCTTTCGGACTTTCAGATTTTTTGAGGTCGTCCGATACTACCTTTAATTGTTGATATGCATAGGACCAATTATGAGTGACGAAAAGAATCAAGACGTCGATGAGCCACAAGGAAATAGTGACGGTGCGGCAGAGCGCGTCGCACAGGAAGAGTCAGATTTATCTGAGCTCGGTGGTTCTGGTACTGACGACGATACAGACGCCAGCTTCCTAAGAGCCGAAGAGGATACGACACCTAGCACTCATGCGCGGGCTTCTACTGTTCCAGAATTTGATAGGGCAGATTTTGAATTATTGATCCGGGGTGAGTTAGCGCCGGTCGTCAAGCAAATAGAGAGCCAGACAATGCGTCAGCAGATGATCGCTCAGCGAGTCGGATACGGCGCGATTATGGTCATTATCCTAACAGGGATTTTGCTCTTTGTTGCAGCTGGCAGACTGGCTGGTGAAGTTGGTAACCTTGAATCTGCTACCTTAGCGATTTCGAAGCGGATTGTGAATATGAACTCGGCGTTGGAGAGCTTTGCGCGTTTTGAGCAAGGTCTTGGGATGCTGGATGAGGGGCAAGCGTCTATTCTTCGTCAGCTAGATGCGACTGCCGAGAATTTGCGATTGTCGCAGGAAGATTTCAGTGGACAGCTGTTAACGGCGACGACGAGCCTGGCCAATCAAACGCAAGATACTACTGAGTTGGACGCATTACTGAATCAGGTGAGTGAGCTTAAAGAGCAAGTTGCCAGCACTCAGCGAGATATTGACCAGTTTAAGCCCACAATTAACAGCTTGAATGCGCTTAGGTCAGATGTTGCCGCATTGGTCGATATTGAAAAGAGCAACCTGCGGCAATTACTGGCTCGTCAAATTGAGCTCGAAACGGCCAAGTTGGCGGAAGAGGAAGCAAGTGAGCCGACAGGCCCAAGCTATTCGCCAGAAATTATCGTTTTTACGCCTGAACAAGAGTCTACTACTCGGGTGCAGTAAACAGACGTAGCAGGACTAAGATTTCATCGACGAAGTCGTCTGCGTCCAATGTGACCGAGTTATACACGGATGTTATCGTGTAACTCACTTGCTCGGCTAATGGCGTTACCTCATTAGGCATTGCGTTAGCAGCGTCGTAAGAGGACGTGTAAAGTTGCGCAAGGGCGCTAGCGGGCAGCCATGAAAGCACATCGCCGCGTAACATTGAGATCATCATTTCGCTCTGCGGTGGTCGAGCGCTGCGGCCATTGAGACCATCTTGAAAGCCCATCAGAGCCACTTTTCGGAGGTGCTTTTCCAAGATGAGTTGATAAGTCAGTATTTCATCTGCGTTACTGAGAACAGTATCTCTGGAGTCGCCTGTCATGGCCTGCCAAAGTGCTTGGCCTTGCATTCCAGAGAAGATTGACCGCTCGCTTGCTGTCGCTGATTGACCCTCGGTTTGATTTCTTGATGAGATAATGTTCCCTGCGATTGCTTCCAGTTCGGAAAGTTTGCTTAAAACATAAACCAGCAGAATGACTGCGGAAAGAGCGAGCAAGATGATTAATACGATTCCAAAATTTTGCATTATAACTCCTCGGTTGCTCGGATTCACTCAGTGGCGAATAGAGTATCTCAGCTGGATGTGGGTTCCGCCTCGGTATCACTTTCCTGTCTTAGAAACTCCAGAAGCTCTATTTTTGACGTAAATTTTAAGTCATCAGCGACTTCTTTCGCTATTGATGCAGCTTCCTCAAAAACCTGCGCTACATTGAGCTCTGTGGTTTGATACTTGCCACCGAGATCATACATTTTTTGTGCGCGACGAATCGGAACATAGGATATCAGTTCCCCAACCGAGGAGCTGATTACCTGATAGCCGCTCTCAACTTTTGGTCGCTCAGGCGTTGCCTTGCCTGCCTTGATGGCGGCGACCAAGTCGGCCTGATACTTCAGTTCACGCTTGGCACCTTGGATAAAAGTTTTGTTTAGGTTAGCCCGTACTCTGAGTGCAGTCCTGGTCCGGAATACGTGACTTGTGTGGCTATCGTCAAGGGTGCCGCATCGTTCGTAATCCGCAAGGGCTACTTCCTTCGCGGAGGGTTTACTGAACTTTTTGAAGAAGTCCATTTGCTGTCTCCACTGACTTAAAGTCTAACTTCCGCACGTAGTTGGGTCACGATTTTACTCAGAAGCTGACTTACACGCGATTCACTGATGTTCAAGATCGAACCGATTTCCTTTAGGTTAAGCTCTTTTTCGTAATATAGGGAGAGAATTAACTGATCTCGCTGCTCAAGCTGCCCAATTCTTGTCTCTAAAATACCTAAGGTCTGAGAATGTTCTATCTCTTCGTCTGGTGAATCAGCATCATGGGCTTGTTCGAAACCGTTTGCCGTCAGTACCTCGTATGACGATAACTGATAGGTATGTGTTTTCATCTCAGAGCGGTGGTAGTCTTCTAAAGTTACACCCATTTCACTCGAGATCTCAACCGCAGACGGACGTCTACCCGTTCTAGCCAGGTGGTCATCTATAATCGCTTCTCTGGTTTTTGCATGGATGTTGTCTTGCCGTGACAAAGGTGATCGCCTTCTGACTTCATCTAGAATCGCGCCGCGAATTCTCTTTGTTGCGAAGGATGCAAGATCATCTCCTTGGGATTCGTCAAAGCTTTTAAAGGCCTCTAACAGACCGATCATACCAATTTGCACGAGCTCTTCTAATTCGACATAGTCTGGAAGCCGTGCCTTCAGATGCATCGCAATCCTCTGGACAAGACCTATGTGCTCTAGGACTAGATCGGTCGATCCTCCTGAGGATGGTGAGTCGCCTGAGTAGTTTTTATACTCTTTTACCATCTCAAATGGTCTTTGATAGTCGTTCGACAAAGAACTTTATCGAGCCCGAATCATGACCATTGTCATCGGACATCAAGTTATCTGCTATTGCACTGATATCACCCGCAATGGGTGATTTCGGTTCCAAGTTCACGAATGGGATCCCTTTGCGTGCAGATTCCAAAATCAGCTCATCCTGTTTTCGCAATGAACCAGCATATTGGAGATGGAGATCAAGATATTGCATGGTGACCTTGTTGACACGCTCGTATATTGTTTTGGCTTCTTCCACAGACCTGATTTGGCAGGGGAGGAGATGGAGTTGCGTGATGTCGTACTCATGTTTTAAGACTTTAATCATGGCGTAGGCATCGGCAATTGATGAGGGTTCGTTTTGCACAACGACTAAGCGGATATCGCACGCCGAAAAGAGAATCGTGACGTTATCTGTAATGCCTGCCGCAGTATCAACGATCAGGACATCGCAGTCAGGAATGTTAGAGATGCCATGTATTAACCCGAGCAATTGTAACCTAGACAAACTCGAGAGTGTCTTGGAACCGCTGGAGCCGGGCACAAGCTTTACGCCACTTGCGGTTGACACAATGATTTCCTCTATGCTTTTTTCGCCTGCCAAGACATGCGCGTAAGTATGCGTTACTCTGGTACCCAGTAGGATTTGGGCGTTACTCAGCCCCAAATCGCCATCAAGCAACATGACACCTAGACCCCTGTTGGCGAGTTCGGTAGCTAGATTGACCGCCACGGTAGTTTTACCAACGCCGCCTTTGCCGCTTGATACCCCTATCACTTTCATAAAAAATCCTCGCCCATTTTAAACGGGAGCTCTCATAATATACTTAATATTAGACCCAATGTGTTCAGACATTTGCTTTAAACTCGAGGACATTTTTATCCCTTTTGGGCTGTGTTTCTTCGAGTATCTCGTCGGCAGCACTCTGCAGTAAGGCAGTTAACTCTAGTGCGGTTACGCTCATAGAAGCCTTAAATAGGGCAAACTGTTCATCGCGATCTTTTTCTGTGCCGCTGGTATCAATAATCGTTTTTACCTCGACCTCAGTATGATTCAGCGCGGCGGCATAAATCGTTTCATCAACGCTATATTTGTCGCGAGAATGGCCATCTGATCTCTCTGACTTAACACCAGTTACCTCGTTCTCCTCGGCCGGTTGCAGGCCAGTTTGAGCCTCGCCTGTTTCTTTAAGACCCTCTGATTCGGTATTGCTTACTTCTGATTCTGCAAATTTAATGCTGGAAAGCTCATCTAATATCTGTCTGAAGCTGTCCTTTGCTGTGCTTTCAAAATCGGGCTTGAGCGCGATGTCATCTGCTCGCAGCACGTCCGCGGCGTCTGTGAGGGTTGAATTCGTAGTGACGTGTTCGCCATCCACTTTAGTGGTCACAGTTTCCCGAGCTTCCTGGGTTTCCTGGGTTT
>DOVB01000126.1 GCA_003520285.1 Halieaceae bacterium | reverse complement strand
TCTCGCGCCAGCGCAAATGCGGCTTCTGGACTACTGCCGGGCACAGGCATGATACTGGGGACCAGCGCCGGGACTAAGTTCTCGATCGTCGCCAGATCATCGGTCAGAGGCGTGACCACGTGCGCGTCGCCGGCATAAGCAATCAGCCCAACTTGGGTATCTTGTTGCAGTGCCAAAAGGTCTCGGATTTTTTGCGTTGCCCGCACCAGGCGTGACGGACTCAGGTCTTCAGCGTACATCGAATAACTCAGGTCAAGCACAATGACATAGGCTGACTTTTGTTGTGATACGGGCACCGGTGTTTGCTGCCAGGACGGGCCCGAGGCAGCAATAATGCCCGATAACCAGGCCAAACCGAGCCACAACCAAGGACCTCTCTGGCGCGACTGAGCGTTGTTAGGTAGCAGGTGATCGAGCAGATCAGGCGCGATAACATCAGACCACTGATTCGAACGTGTCGTTTTGATCAATAACAGACCAATACCAACCGCAGTGGGTAACAACAGCCAGAGCCACTCGGGCCGCAAGAAATGTATCTCAGGGAAGCTCAGCATGGTTCCCCCCACCAATCAAACGACGTCGCTGTAATGCCAGCCATAGAAGGGTTAATGCGCCCGCGAGACCAATTGGCCAATGCAACAGTGATTGCTGCGGCCTAAACGTCGCACCCTCAGTTTGCGCGGGTTCCAGTTCATCTAACAGATCATAGATGGTGGCGAGCTCTTGTGGTGACCGCGCTCTGAAGTAACGTCCACCTGTGGATTCAGCCATTGCCGTCAGAGTCGACTCATCTAATTCCGCCGAGGGATTGACACGGCGACTCCCAAACAGGCTTGGCACCAGCATCTCGTCCGCTCCGATACCGATGGTATAGACTTTGACATTGTAGTTGGCTGCCAGTGCGGTGGCGTCTAGAGGCGCCACACTCGAGGCGGTATCCTGCCCATCAGTCAGCAGAATCACGACCCGATCACCACTGCTTTTCTCTCGGAGGCGCTTGACCGCCAGACCGAGCGCATCGCCAATCGCTGTTTCACTCCCAGCGAAGCCGATCTGTGCTTCGAGCAGAAACTGTTGCACAGTGTCCCGATCGAAGCTCAGGGGTGACTGCATGTAGGCTCTGCTCCCAAATAGGATAAGGCCCACTCGGTCACCTTCTCGGCGTTCGATAAACTCGGCGCCGATCTGTCGCACCGCATCAATACGCCGAATAACTTGCTGATTAACGATCATGTCCTCGACGCGCATGCTGCCAGAGATGTCGACTGCAAGCAGTAAGTCACGACCCGATTGGGGAAGTAAGATCGGTTCTCCAATCCATTGGGGTCTTGCAATCCCAGCAACCAAAGCACACCAAATCAGGAATAATAGCCAGTATCTCGGGCTGCTCAAGTGGGTTTGTGCCGTGGTGCGGCTTGCCGCCACACTCTGCCACTGCTGAAACTGGGGCACCCAAATCGCATTTTGGGATGAGCGTTGAGACCGCGCTCGCCGCAGTAATCCGACTAAGGGCAAGGGGATGAGCGCAAACATCCACGGCCAGAGCCACTCAAGCATGGCTACCTCCGCGGTAATGCTTGAGCCAGTTTTTGGCGGAATCGAGGTAGGTAGAGCGCTCTTGCCATAGGCGCTCAGTATTCGGGGTGTACATCCAGTCGATCAGATCAAAATTGAGCCTGTGTCGGTGTCGCTCAGAGACACTCTGCAACAGGTAACTTTTCCAAATATCGCCACTGAGTGCAGCGACATCGCAGCGATTATCGTAGTGTAAGGCGACCGATTTCAAGAGCGCATTGATGGCTTGGCATGCAGCAGCGCTATCGTCGGGCCGCTGCCAGTTGAGAGCGATGGTTGCCAGCTCACGCCGTGCTTGTCGAATCACCGCGGAGCGCTTAAAACGGCGATACAATAACCATACCATTGCGCTGATCACGATCAGCACCAAGAGAGCCAGTAGCCACCAGCCAGGCGCCAGTGGCCAGCTAAAATCGGCGTCTGGAAGGCGCAGAGGCTTGAGTTGGGCGAGGGGATCTTGCGGGTTCATCGAGATCCTCCAAACAGGGGTCTCAACACCTTGCCGATGGGGTCAACCGTGCTGCATGCGATGACGGGTATACCTAGCCCGCGGCAGTCAGTTTGCAGCGTCTGCAGTCGCTGCTTCACGATCAGCTCATACGCCTCGCTCAGTGTCTTCGACGTGGTATCAAGTTGACCCGTCGAACTGCCGTCTGTAAAGGGGTAGACTCCCGCTCTTGGTGCTTGCAATTCGAGTGGATCAGAGATGAAGCAAACGGTGATTCGGTTGTGGCGAGCCAGTGAACTGAGATGCTTCAAATCGGCATCCGTGCTGTAATCGGCGAAGTCGCTAATCAGTATTAAATGAGATCCCGGGCGGGCAATGCGTCGCAGTGCAACCAGCTGCTGTGTCATCGCCATGGCGGTACTTGGGGAGCGATTGGGAAGCTGACGATTGGCCTCTAAGCTACGCTGCAAGAAATGGAGAACAGCGCTTCGGGATGCCTTGGGGCGCAATTCGATGGTGTCGTGCTCGGCACTGATTAAGCCGCCAACCCGGTCTCCACCCTCGAGTGCGGTCCATGCCAGGACTGCTGCGAGCTCTGCTGCGTACACCGATTTAAAACAGGTTTGCGAACCAAAGAAGAGGCTATTTCGTTGGTCGAGGGCGATCAGTACGGGACGTTCCCGTTCTTCCCGGAATACTTTGGTGTGAGGATCACTGGTTCGTGCAGTAACACGCCAGTCGATCGATCTGACATCATCGCCTGGGTAGTATTTACGGACCTCATCGAAATCTAAGCCGCGTCCACGGCGACTGCTGCTTTGTTGTCCCGCAAGTAAGGCGAGTGCTGCATTGCGAGTGTGCAAGTCGAGTTGACGCGCCAGATAGCGGGCCTCGAGCAGACGCGGCAAATCGGTATATGCGCCATGTGGCGCCTCGTTGTGTTGCCTTTGGGCTGACATCATCCGATCGGCACGCAACTCAATAGTTGTTCAATAATATGATCGGTGGTGATGCCATTCGCTTCGGCTTCAAAGCTGCTCAAAATTCTGTGCCTCAGTACATCAGGCGCCACCGCGAG
>DOVB01000186.1:6190-7480 GCA_003520285.1 Halieaceae bacterium | reverse complement strand
CACTCGGTCTAGCCGGCTAGCTTCAGACCAAGTCGACAGCCCGAATCCTATATTTTCAGCAACAGTCAGGTGCGGAAATAATGCGATATCCTGAAACACCATACCCACCCCTCGCGACTCTGGAAGAAGCGACTGACTGGTCGAAGAGAGTAAGCGATTATCGAGCCAAATCTCACCAGCGTGAAGAGGCTGAAAGCCGACAATGGCTCGCAGCAATGTCGACTTTCCACAACCGCTTGGCCCGAGCAAACAACCAAGCTCCTGAGGCTTCAGTTCCAAGGATAGATTGCCGATCACTGACACACGGTCATAGGTCACCGAAATATCACGAATCATGAGTGCTGCAGTGTCCAGAGGCTACTCCTTACTCACCGAACGATTGAGCCAAATCACAGGTAACAGGCCGACCAAAATAATTAACAGTGAAGGTGCAGCGGCATCGATAAGGCGCTCTTCACCCGCCAGTTCATACGTTTTTACCGCCAAGGTATCGAAATTGAATGGCCGAAGCATCATGGTCGCAGGCAATTCCTTCAAGATATCTACAAAACAAACCAACAGTGCTGTTAATACCGACCCGCGCAGAAGTGGCACATGGATCGTGCGTAAAACACCGGTTTGCGAGAGCCCCAGCAGTCTCCCACTCTGATCCAAACTGGGTTGGATCCGCGCGAGCCCGCTGACAATATTACCATTAGCGACCGCAAGAAATCGTACAAGGTAGGCAAATACCAACGCAAACACCGTACCCGATAAGTACAAGCTTGGCTGCACACCGAAGGGTACCAGTTGATCAGAAATCCAACGGTCAAGTGACGAGAATGGAATCAATACACCAATCGCAATCACCACGCCCGGCAAAGCATATCCAAGCCCGACCAAAATCGTTAAATTGGCCAGCCATTTTGAAGGATACAAACGGTTGGCATAAGCGACCATCAAGGCCATCAAGACGATGATCACCGACGATCCACCGGCCAAAAGGAAGCTGTTGAGTGTCAGCTGCCAAAGCGACTGCAGCTCTGCAAAGAACGCAGTCCAATACATGAGCAGTAAAGTTGGAATGAGGAAACCAAAACATACCGGCAACAGACACAACAGCTGCATGATGAGCGCTTTAGCGCCCGACACCGTCACACTGGCTTGGTTAAGTTTACGCTGTCGATCTGAGTAATACCTCACCCGATATCTGGACAATCGCTCAAATACCACCAATAAGACAACAAATCCCAGCAGTACGGAGCTCAGTTGTGCAGCACCCACAGCATCACCAAACCCATAATAGGTTCT
>DOVB01000186.1:0-5950 GCA_003520285.1 Halieaceae bacterium | reverse complement strand
GCGATCGCTGGGCGCGCCATCGGAATAACCACTTTACGGAATACTGACCAACGACTGTGCCCCAAGGTCGACGCGGCTTCCATCAAGTTTGCAGATTGATCTAAAAAAGCCGCACGCGCTAATAAGTACACATACGGATACAGCACGAGTGACAGCATCAGTGCAGCACCTGGCAATGACTTCAAGTTGAGAATCGGTGCCATGAGCCACGTGGGCGCCTGTGCATCTCGCATCCACGTGAGCACTGGTCCGGCATAGTCAAGAACCCCAGTATAGGTGTAGGCAAGAATATAGGCGGGGTATGCAAGAGGTAGGAGCAATAACCATGAGAATAAATCACGGCAGGGAAAGCGATAGAAGGAAATTATCCACGCCGCTGGGACGCCAATCGCGACCACGCCAATGGCAACGAGCAAAGATAATAGGAGCGAGTTGAGCGCATAACGAGCCAGCAGTGTATCCACAAGGTGAGACCAGGCGTCGGACTCGCCAAAAAACAAGAACCCAATGACCACGCCAATAGGCAGCGCCACGCAAAGTGCAGCGATGACTGTCGAAATGAGAAACCCGTTGGGACGTGGTATCCGCCAGAGGCTCTCTGGAAATCGTGACCTGACTATTGCCAACCGGCTCGATCCATGACTTTTACCGCTCGCATGTTATTCGTACCCAACACACCCAGGTTCATTGAATCCGCTTTATACGTTCCCAATGCTCGAATGGTTGGAGATAGCGGAGCGGATTCCACCACAGGATACTCGTGATTGATCTCTGCGTAATAGGCTTGCGCCGCATCAGAGACCATGAACTCAAGTAACTGCGTGGCTTCAGCTTGATTTTTCGAGTACTTCACAAAGCCAGCACCGGAAATATTCACATGGCTCCCACGATCGTTCTGGTTGGGCCAAAATACCGCGACTGATTCCGTCACACTCTGGTCCGCTGGCTTGTTTGAATCCAGCAGTCGGCCGAAGTAATACGTATTAGCAATTGCAATGTCACACTGCCCCGCTGCCACCGCACGCAGTTGGTCGGTATCCCCACCGGCCGGTTTGCGCGCGAAATTTGAGACCAGACCGCGCGCCCACTCTTCTGTTGCTGCCTCACCATTGGCTTCGATCATCGAGGCCACCAAAGACTGGTTATATATGTTGCCGCTGGATCGAATGCAAACACGACCCTTCCACTGAGCATCGGTTAAAGCCTCATAGGTCGACAAGCGAGAGGGATCAACTCGATCTTTCGCATAAAAAATGGGCCGCACGCGAACAGTCAAACCAATCCACTGCTTGTCGGGATCAATCCACTGGCTCGGTACTCGAGAATAAAGGAGAGTACTGTCAATGGAACGCAAAACGCCAGCCTCTTTTGCACGATGAAGATTACCTGCATCTACAGTTATCAACAGGTCTGCGGGCGTCGCCGCTCCCTCTGCTTTTATGCGCGTCAGTAGCTCTTCAGCCTTACCCGTAATGAGGTTCACTTCAATACCGGTCGCCTCTTCAAACTGCTCAAGAAGCGGCGCTATCAGTGCGTCTTGACGCGCCGAATAGACATTCACCTCTGCAGCGAACGAGGGCATGGTGATGGCGCCAAGAAAGCCGGCAACAATCAATCGAGTCAAACGCATTACTCTCTCCTTTTGGGTGCCTAAGGATGACCTTTTCGCACCATTAGTACCAGTGCTCTGATGAGGATTGCAACTTTATGTTGCTTGTTACGCAAACACAACAGCCGACGTTAATTCAGCGGGTTTGGTAGAGGTGACGCTGACCCTCAGGACCGAGATAAGAAGTCTTGTAGCATATCATCTAAAGTATCTTTCGGTAGGTTATGCCCAGCCTCGGAAATAATATCAAGCTGGTCTATGTTCATTTGCTTTGCGACGAAACGTGCTAGGTTAGGGCAACAAATCGGATCGTGCTCACCGGTAATGATCCGCAGATAAGAGGGCTTCACCACTCGCCCCTCAGCAATAGCTACTTTCAGACGATTTGCTTGGGCCGGACGAAAACTGCTCATTTGCGTTGGCACGATCGCTGTGCCGAGTACAGGCGAAATCAATAGCACACGGTCTGGCACGATGGGCGCATCAATCAATGACAGCATAAGCAAGTAGGCACCATCAGAGATTGATTATTCAAATACTCGGCCGCGATTAAGAATGGCCTTGGGATCAATAGCTTCTTTTAACGTTTTCATAAGCGCTATTTCAGCAGGGCTTTTAGAGAGCGCCAGATAGTCGCGTTTCAAGACCCCTACGCCATGCTCTGCCGTAATTGCACCGGAGTAGTCACCAATCAATTGCATAATGTCATGACTTATATTTATTTTATCTTCGTCGCGTCCCGTATAAGCGCATACGTGCATATTGTTATCGCCAATATGACCAAATAATAAAATGGTAATATCAGGATACTTCGCCTTTAACCGCTGCTCTAGGTCTGTGGCAAACACCCCAATCTCGGCAATTGGCAGACTGACATCCTGATTGGATACTGGCCCCAAAACTTGAAGTAATTCTCCGATACCATCGCGTATTTTCCAGAATCTCTCAGCATCCTGTAAGGCTTTTGCGACCACTGCATCCTCTAAAAGACCCGATTCCAGCTGCCGATAAAGCACAGATTCAAAGCGATCCGCACCCAATTCTCGATCATTGTCGATATATTCAACCAATAAATAAAATGGAAATTGGCTATCAAAGGGGCTCAACAAGCCCGGACTTACCTCTAGAACTTTGTCGTAATAGCTCTGCCACATAAGCTCGAACCCTGTCAGTCCAGATCCAAGACCGCGTTTCAACTCGACCAATAATTTACTAACTGACTCGTAATCGTTCACTGCACAGAGGGCGGTGTGGGTGCTTCGCGGTTTTGGCTGCAGCTGCAATACCACACGTGTTACGATCCCGAGGGTTCCCTCTGAGCCAATAAACAGGTGCTTAAGGTCATACCCGGAGTTATTTTTAATTAATTTATTCATTGCGCTTACTACGGTACCATCGGCCAAGACCACCTCGAGGCCTAACACAAGGGCGCGAGTCATACCATAGCGAATAACCTCGGTACCACCAGCATTAGTAGACACATTACCACCGATTTGGCAGCTTCCTCGAGCGCCCAAATCTAGTGGTAGTGAAAGCTCATGGTCGCCAGCAGCTTCTTGTATAACCTGCAGTGGCGTTCCTGCTAGAACAGTAACTGTCATCCCAATAGTATCAATGCTTTCAATGCCTTGCATTCTCTCCAGGGAAATCGCTATTTCACCGTTTAGGGGAGTTGCACCACCGGCGAGTCCGGTTAACCCTCCCTGAATAACCACAGGCTGATCCTGCTCAAAGCACAGTGCCATGATTTGAGACAGCTGAACAGTTGTCTTAGGCCGCAATAAAACCGGCGGTGCACAGGGGTCGGCTCCGCTCCAGTCGGCATGATACTTGTCGCTAATATCCGAGCCCAAAAGCAGCGTTGAATGGTCTAAAATAGCAGAGAGCTTTTCAATCAAAATATTCATAAGGACGGTACCAAAATATTGATTATAAATATCACTGACCGGTCGGGGCAGGATACAGAAAAAACGGTATCAACAGAGACTGGAAGTTGACAAATAGAGCATTGCAGTGTGGCTAGGTCTCGTAATCCATCGCTAGAATATGGGCATTTTCGTTGAGTTTTTTGCCTACACTCACATGTGCGGGATGATTGATGTAGCATGCTAGCGCGTCCTGACAGGTCAGGGTTACAATAATTCCATGAGTAAAGCCATTGGCTCGATCAGTTAGGTTTCTACCACAGCTGATATTCTCTATGTTAGGGATTAAATCTGCCAGCTTCGCAACCTCAGCCAAAAGGCTTTGCATATGAAGATCCGTGCAGGATTCTTTTTTCTTTAGCCACACTATATGTTGGATGGACATTGATTACCTCAAAAGGTAACTGCTCGCTGACAGCAATTGTCGATACCGCCAACTCGCCAGCGGCATCGATCAAAATACTAGTGGCTTTTCAAGATGGCCGAGGCTAGCAGAGTTGAATCATTAGGATTATTGCTTGGAATTAGAGGCACATCAAAGGCTGCCGCCAATGCTTTGTATTCTATCCATGACAGTACCGCTGAGACCGGTGTTCCTTTGCCTTCATCAAAAATAAGCGGCCCATAGACATTCGCCGTATAGATAAGGTCTTCATCAGTCACCCGCTGAGTTGCGTCGTGGCGCGCTCCCGAGGGCTCAAAAAACCATACCCCGGGACCATAGCCCTCCGGAGGGCCTGCCCGATAGCCAATACGGCCATTGAGAATCAAAAAATCACTAGACCCAAGGTGAGTATGTGCTGAGGCAACACCATTCTGACGGACAATCAATGAGACCATCCCGTTGTCCTCACTAACCCGTAAAATTTTCAAACCGATATCAGGTAAATCTGGATTAACTAGCCAAGGAACCTGTCGCGTGTCAACAAAGTGGGGATGATTGTAATCGCCTGAATGGTCACTTCCTTGGAGGGCAGGGTCCACTAGCTGTTGCGCATCTTGACCGTTAATAGCCAAAGGCTCAGGCTCATTTGTAAATGCCTCTGCGCGACCTTGCATGCATTCCGAGAGAGTGCTGGGAACCAGTGTAATGGCATGCTGTTTTGCCAAACGCATAATATCGAGGCTGGTGAGAATACTGGCGATAGAACCTTGCTTATCTAAAAAAGCAGCAGCTCCATAAAAATTAGCAAGAAATTCTGAGTCTTCGACAGCAACCATTTCCGCAACTTTCGAGTTAGCTGAAATATATCCCCAGGTTCCCGGCTTTAAGTGGCTTTCCTCAGTGCCCTCTTTATAGATAATTTGACCCGATAATACGGTTAAATCAAGGCCGCTTAGGTAAACAGTTGTGGGGATATTTGCCCCAGCATTGAGTTTTACAATCACTGAATAGGCGCCGGTTTCGGCACTCGCCCGCATAGGCTTTAAATACATACCAGGAACCTCATCTAGCGCAATCCATGGCAGTAAATTGGTATCTACTCCGCCCTCTATACCTGTGGGGTTGTAGTCTGGGTTGTACAGTTCTGTGGCTGGGCTCATAGAATCCTCGCATGCTTTAATTTGATTGATTATTTTTAATTTTAAAAATGTAAACTAGGGTAGTAAGTTTTAGGTAGTACCTGAGTACTACTCTACGATCTGATTCGACTTTCCAGACTGTATTTCCTAGCCTCTAGCAGTTGCAGCGTTCATGCTGATAATGTCTGAAATACCCTGCGTCGACAGTACCTCTATCCAATATCCATCGGGGTCTTTAATAAAGGCTAACCCTTTCATTGAACCGTCGTCAGGCCGCTTAACATAGTCAACACCTAGTTCATCAAAACGCGCACAAGCGGCGTAGACATCTGGCACCGTGATACCAATATGCCCGAATCCCTTGAGCTCGCCATTACCTGAGTGATAGCCGGTAAAACTTTCGTCTGATTCCGTACCCCAGTTATGGGTCAATTCAATGCTCGCAACCTGACTGAATACCCAGGCGACCCGATCCGGGCCAGGTGCCGGGGGCTCGCCAATCAAGGCGTCTTCATAGGCCAGAAAATAGAGTGAAAAGCCCATACTTTCGAAGTCATATTGATCGAGTAAAATCATCCCCAATACATCGCGGTAAAAAGGAATCGCTGTGGATGGATCTTTAATCCGCAGCATCGTTTGAGTTAACTTGTAATTTTGTTTACTAGGATTGGTCATTATTAACATCCGTTTATTATTTATCTAGCCTACGCTGTATTAACCTTTTACAAGCTAGCGCAGCAAAAAATTGGTTAAGTAATCGGCATCAACTCAGCGATTAACTACACATGCGGTCTGTGTAGTCCCAGTATTCTTCCAGCGTTTCGCCCTTGTAGGCGAAGACCGGCGTGCCGTTGGCAGCGATAGCTGCCGCAGCATGGTCCTGCGTCGAGAA
>DOVB01000267.1 GCA_003520285.1 Halieaceae bacterium | reverse complement strand
GCGAAGCCTGTCCGGTCTTTACCTGCGGCACAATGCACCAATAGATTGGGGGCATCATGATTGAGTAGACTAGCAAACATGGCCCGAAAGGTAGCCGAGTGGGATCGGGCGAACTCGCGGTAAATAGCACACATAAACTCGTGGCTGTCATTGGGGCTAGAGGCGAACTCGGCCAGCGCTTCGAGCGCACCATGCTGATGCCCCGGCGCTATTGGTAAAGGCAGGACGCACGGTATTGACTCTACCACCCCCGCACTGTTGGGGTATTGACTCTGCTCGGATATCCTCCGTAAATCGAATAAATGAGTTAGCTCGAGAGCCCGCACACACTCGATATCTGGCGCCGTTAACTCGCTCAGATGCCCGGCTCTAAACAAACGACCTGCTCCGATCGTTTGACCCTTTACGGTCGACTTCTGCGCCCCAAAGTCTCGGAAATTAGGCGTCCCGACAAGGTCTATTCTCACACTGATTACCTCTTACAACACACGGTTTTGGAGTGTAGCACGCTTTATTTTCAAGCCGATGTCAGCGCGCGGTATCATTTCAGTAATTTTGGGCAAAAGTTGAAGACAACAGTTGACACCTACGGCCAAAGTGACAATAATCCGCCCTCTTAAAATTTTGTAAAGGTTGGTAATCGTGGCGAACTCTCCACAGGCAAAAAAACGCGCAAGACAGGCGGAAAAGCGACGCAATCACAACGCAAGCCTGCGTTCACTGGGTCGAACTGTGATCAAGAAGATCATCAAATCGATTGAAAGTGGTGATCAGGCGGCTGCGCAAACAGCCTATACTGCAGCAGTGCCGGTCATTGACCGACTAGCTGACAAGGGTATTATCCACAAGAACAAAGCAGCGCGACACAAGAGCCGTCTCAATGCCCAAATCAAGGCACTGAGCGCGTAATATCTCCTTAAGCGTTCGAGTATAAAAAACCGGCTTTCGCCGGTTTTTTTGTATGACGGCACCGACTATAAAAGCACCATGTTGTCGCGATGAATCGCTTCAGCGTCCGCTGCATAACCTAGCAGCTCTGCAACATCTTGGGAATTCAGCCCTTTTGTGCGCAGTAACTCCTCTGAACTGTAGTTGACCAAACCTCTCGCGACGGCTCTGCCATCTGCGGCAACACATAAGACCGCGTCACCACGATCAAAACATCCAACCACCTCGACCACACCAACTGGCAGTAAGCTGCGCCCCCTCTGAGTCAGCACATCAACCGCACCTTGGTCGATAACGAGCTGACCACCCTCTTTTTGTAGCCCGGCAAGCCATTGCTTACGAGCCGTAATCGGCGCCTTGTCCGCGGTCAAATAAGTCCCCAACTGTGCTCCCGACGCCACCTCTGTAATCACTGCTGGGCGCCGCCCATTAGCGATAATGGTGCTCGCTCCCGATCTAGCGGCAAGTCGTGCAGCTTTAAGCTTAGACCGCATTCCCCCGCGCCCCAATCGACCACTCTCGCCCGCCATCTCATCTAGGCTCGCATCGCTTGCCTGCCCTATTTCGATGAGTTGAGCATCGCTGTGAGTTCTGGGATCTGCCGTGAACAACCCTTCTTGATCAGTGAGGAGTAGCAACATATCAGCATCGACAAGATTGGCAACGAGGGCAGCTAAAGTGTCATTGTCTCCGAATCGGAACTCTTCGGTTGCGACCGTATCATTCTCATTGATAATTGGAATCACCCCTAGCTCGAGCAAACGATTCAGTGTGTTGCGTGCATTGAGATAGCGATCGCGATCACGCAGATCATCGTGGCTCAAAAGGACTTGTGCCGTGGTTTTCTGATAGCGCGCAAAAGCCGTCTCGTAGGCTCGCACCAAATGCGTTTGTCCGACAGCAGCAGCGGCCTGTAAATCGTGTAACTTTTTAGGCCGCTCAGACCACCCAAGATGAGCCAGCCCAGCGGCGACTGCGCCACTGGATACAATCACTACCTGTTTACTTTGCGCCAATAGCTCGTGGCACATTGCGACAATACGAGCAACCACCTCGGGTTGGAGCCCTTCACCATCATCTGTGAGCAAGGCGGATCCCAACTTAATAACCCATCGCTGAGCCCTTGGAATAGCGGAACGTTGTATGCTGTTGGTCATTACTGTACGTATTCCACTTCTACATCATAGTCGTCATCATCGTAGTCGTCGTCGTCATCGTCATCTGAGCTCTCTGCCCTGACTCGCGTTGACTCGATTTTAGCGCGCGCCTCAGCTTGCAAAGCCAGCTGAATATCCGCCTCGCGCTGCGCTAGATCAGAATCAAGTCTCTCGGCGTCTCGCCAATCCTCGAGCTGAATCATAATCGCTTGTATCAAAGCCTGGGTACCTGTGTTTGCCAACGCAGAAATCACAAAAACGGGGCCTGTCCAGCCTAGAACATCTACCACCTCTTGGACTCTCTCGTTCTGTGTCTCTTCATCGAGCACGTCGGCTTTATTGAGCACCAGCCACCGAGGTCGCTCTGCAAGCAAAGGACTAAATGCCTCTAACTCACGCACGATAGCGAGCGCATGTTGAGCCGGAGACTCGTCATTCCACGGTGCCAAATCAACGAGATGGAGCAATAGTCGATTACGTGTTAGGTGTTTTAAGAATCGAATCCCTAACCCAGCGCCATCAGCAGCGCCCTCGATTAACCCGGGGATATCAGCCACCACGAAGCTCCGCAAGGGATCGACACGGACAACGCCTAAGTTGGGCACCATAGTGGTAAACGGGTAGTCCGCTACTTTGGGTTTAGCCGCGGAAATTGCCCGAATCAGGGTCGATTTTCCAGCATTCGGCATCCCAAGAAGGCCCACATCCGCCAGTACTTTCAACTCAAGCTTTAAGCGTCGCTTCTCTCCCTCTGAACCGGGGCTGGTTTGTCGAGGCGCCCGATTGATACTCGACTTAAAGCGAGTATTCCCCAAGCCATGAAAACCACCCTGCGCCACCTTCAAGCACTGACCCGCTTCTGACAAATCCCCCAGTACCTCGTTGGTATCGATATCGATGACCGTCGTTCCGACGGGCACTTTAAGTGTCAGATCGTCGCCACTTCTGCCAGTACAATTACGACCCTGACCAGGCGAACCATTAGCGGCACGAAAGCGCCTTTGGAAACGATAATCGACCATGGTGTTCAAGTTTTCATCGGCTTCCAGATAAACGCTGCCGCCATCGCCGCCATCCCCACCATCGGGTCCGCCTTTGGCAATATACTTCTCTCTGCGAAAGCTCAAACATCCGCCGCCACCGTTGCCAGCAGCCACATCGATAATAGCTTCGTCTACAAATTTCATGTTGGCATCCTAAGGTGTCGTTCTGGCACCCAAAAAAAAAGCCCCGTCAGCTGACGAGGCTTTCAATCGCTGCGCGACTCAACCTCAAACAGCGACTATTTGTACAAACTTTCTGTTGTTGGGTCCGCGCTGAACAAACTCAACCCGCCCTTCGACTTTCGCGAAGAGGGTGTGGTCTTTACCACAACCGACGTTGTCACCAGCGTGCATTTTAGTACCACGCTGACGAACAATAATACTTCCCGCACTTACGAGTTGACCGCCAAACCGCTTAACGCCAAGGCGTTTGCTTTCGGAATCGCGACCGTTACGAGTACTACCACCTGCTTTTTTATGCGCCATTTCGCTACTCCCTGACTACGCCTTAATCTCAGTAATCTTGACTTCGGTATACCACTGACGATGTCCCGCCTGCTTCATGTGATGCTTTCGGCGATTAAACTTCATGATTTTCACTTTATCGTGGCGACCGTGTGCCACAACTTCCGCTTTAACTGTCGCCGACTCCAACACAGGTGTCCCAATGACGGGGGTGTCACCACCGATCATAAGCACTTGATCAAACTGAATCGTCTCGCCAGTAGCGGACTCTAATTTTTCAAGCTTGAGAGTTTCACCCTCAACCACGCGATGCTGCTTTCCACCGCTGACAATCACTGCGTACATAATTTTTTCCTTCGTTAGCCATCTCGCAATATAATGACTCGGCGCGTCGCCGAGGGCAGAGCTTGGCACGTTAATTCAGCAACTAATGCACCTGTGCGTTAGCCGGGGTGCGGATTATAGGCTAAGAACTTCGCTGACACAAGCGGGCAAGCAAATCGGCGAGACTTCGCTTATACTGACCTTGACACCAATGATCCAGCTACTTGACATCGCTGCCACTATCGGATTTTGACCTAACCATGCCGCCACTAAGCTCGACCATTGCCAGCGCATTCGAAGACGTGAATCAGCTGATTCTCGAGAACCTGCGCTCGGACGTTAGCCTGGTTGAAGATATCGGACAATACATTATCGATGCCGGCGGGAAACGACTTCGGCCTCGCTTGTGCCTTCTCACTGCAGCAGCGCTCGGCAACATCACAGCAGCGCACAACGCTTTCGCTACAGTGATCGAGTTTTTGCACACAGCCACCTTACTTCATGACGACGTCGTTGATGTCTCCACCTTACGCCGAGGACGAGCCACTGCGAATGCTGCTTTTGGCAATGCACCGAGCGTTTTGGTCGGTGACTTCATCTATAGCCGAGCCTTTCAGTTGCTTGTCAGTATCAACGATATGCGCGTGTTAAGTGATATCGCCAATACGACCAATCGGATCGCCGAGGGCGAGGTACTACAATTGGTTCGTGCCGGCGACGCCAACACCTCTGAAGCTCAGTATTACGAGGTGATTAAAGCAAAAACCGCGGCGCTCTTTGGGGCCGCATGCTATGGCTCGGCGCTCCTTTCCGGGGCGCCCGAGCAGACCTGCACCCATATGCGATCATTTGGTCTTAATCTTGGGGTGGCATTTCAGATTGTCGATGACCTGCTAGATTATCAGGGCGACGCCAATACAATGGGTAAGAACGTCGGAGACGACCTTGCAGAAGGCAAACCAACGCTGCCCCTCATTTACGCCCTTGAGCATCTGCCTGCGCGTGATGCCAACATGGTACGACAAGCCTTAGAAAACAAAGATACGACACACATTGCGGCGATCATCGATCTTATCAACAGCTCCGGTGCCATCAGATACTGCGAACAGCAAGCCAATCATTTCCAACATCAAGCAGAGCAGGCCATTCAAATCCTACCCGACAGCGAGGCCAAGCAAACCTTGTTGGCACTCTGCTCCCAAGCCGTAAAGCGAGCCGCTTAACCGCTGGTATATAAGTTCTCGTATACGAAGTTGGTGGCCTCAACAAAGCCTGGCACACTGCCGCAGTCAAAGCGACGACCTTGAAATTTATAGGCCATGACACAGCCACGCTGAGCTTGCGTCATAAGTGCATCTGTCAACTGAACTTCACCGTTAGCGCCAGCGGGTGTATCACGCAAAATGTCGAAGATATCCGGTGTCAGAATGTAACGACCAATAATGGCCAAGTTAGAGGGCGCTTCTTCTGGCGTCGGTTTCTCGATCATCGAATCAACCCGATACAGGCCATCTTTCATCGCCTCTCCAGCGATAACACCGTATTTGTGAACCTGATCCTTCGGCACCTCTTGTATCGCCACAATAGAACATCGGAACTGTCGGTAAAGCGAGGCCATCTGAGCCAGTACGCCCTCACCTTCAGAGTTTAGGCATAAATCGTCTGACAGGACCACACCAAAGGGCTCATTACCAATGAGCGACTCCCCCGTCAGGATGGCATGGCCAAGCCCCCTCATTTCGCGCTGTCGCACCATAGTGAAGGTGCCGCGGTCGAGCACATCCCGAATACTTTCTAGATACACCTCTTTGCCAGAACCACGAATTTGATGCTCGAGTTCGTAGTTGATATCAAAATGATCCGCTATCGCTCTTTTACCGCGCCCAGTGACCATGGCACACGTGGTCATCCCAGCTTCAATAGCCTCTTCAACACCATACTGAACGAGTGGCTTATTCACCACTGGAAGCATCTCTTTTGGCATGCTTTTAGTCGCAGGTAAAAAGCGAGTACCGTATCCAGCCACCGGGAACAAACATTTTTTAATCATTGGGATGACTCTCCTAATTACTCATATCGCGTCGGGCACCCGACCGTAAGTATCGTCGAAACGCACAATGTCGTCTTCCCCTAAATAGCTACCCGACTGCACCTCGATAAGCTCGAGTGGTATTTTCCCGGGATTCGAAAGCCGATGCTTGATACCCAGAGGAATATAGGTCGATTCGTCCTCACCCAGCATGAACACACGCTCCCCACAGGTCACTTGCGCGGTGCCGTGCACCACAATCCAATGCTCAGCGCGATGATGATGCATTTGCAACGATAAAGTACCGCCAGGCTTAACAACAATGCGCTTGACTTGAAATCGCTCAGCTAAGACCAAGGTTTCGTAAGATCCCCAGGGCCTAAATACCTGTTGGTGCAACGACACCTCTGGCCGGCCCTGAGATTTTAAAAGGTTAACAATTGTTTTGACGTCTTGGACTTGATCTTTATGGGAAATCAGCACCGCATCAGCGGTCTCGACGACCACCAGATCACGCAAACCAATACCTGCGATGAGTCGCTCACTCGAGCGGAAATAACTGTCTTCGCAGTCCGTTAACACGACATCACCTTCACTCACATTGCCCGCAGCATCCTTCAGCTGTAGATCCCACAACGCCGACCATGCGCCCACATCACTCCAACCGCAATCGAGCGGCATAACACCACCTTTATGCGTATGTTCCATAACCGCGTAATCAATACTGATAGATTCAGACTGACTGAACTGTGCTTGATTTGGGCGATAAAAATCGAGATCCATGCGTGCATCAGCCATCGCGGCCTCGCAGCTTGCTGCAATTGCTGGCTGTAATCGTCGCAACTCTTCAAGATAGAGCTGAGCAGGTAACAGAAATAAACCGCTATTCCACCAGTAATCACCTGCGGCAACATAAGACTTTGCCACATCAAGCTCTGGCTTCTCGACAAATGAGCTAATTCGGCAGATATCACCAGTCAACACCTCCCCAGCTCGAATATAACCATAGCCGGTTTCAGGTGCGGTGGGGATCACCCCAAAGGTCATTAAAAATCCTTGGGCAGCGCAGTCACTCGCCTGTCCCACCGCTTTTTTAAAGGCCTCGATATCTCCGATCGCATGATCAGCGGGCATCACCAATAGTAGAGCATCTTCGCCGACGTGTTGCAGCGCATAAAGGGCAGCTAGAGCGACTGCAGGCGCTGTATTGCGACCACTGGGCTCTAGCAAAATCGCTTCCGCTGTTTGATCGATCAACCGAATCTGCTCTGCCAGCATGAATCGGTGCTCTTCGTTTCCAACCAGTATTGGTGGGCGATCGGTTACGGCTTGAGCCCGTAAAACGGTATCTTGGAGCAGAGTATTCGCCGTCACGAGAGGTAAAAACTGCTTTGGGTGTCCCTCTCTCGAGACCGGCCACAGACGACTCCCTGAGCCACCAGAAAGAATCACCGGAATCACATTATTCATAGTTCACCTTCGCCTTAATGAGCGCCTGAGTTTAACCCAAATGGGCATGACATAACACACACAAAACCTGGCTTCACATCAGACAAAAGTAGACTTCACGGCTCGAGCGTTTACAATGCGACGAGGCGAGCACATATCGACATAGTCGATAACGTAACAAACATAATGGACTTTTTCATGACAGCGCAATCCTCCTTCACCAAGGAAGAACTGATCGATTGCGGGCACGGACGATTGTTCGGCGAGGGCAATGCCCGATTGCCCGTAGACCAAATGCTTATGATAGATCGTATTAAATACATCAGTTCTGATGGCGGTCAGCACAACAAAGGCGAGCTCATTGCCGAGCTCGATATCAATCCAGACCTCTGGTTTTTTGAGTGTCACTTCCCCAGTGATCCGGTCATGCCTGGCTGTCTCGGATTAGACGCGATGTGGCAGCTGGTTGGATTCTTTTTGGGATGGCGCGGCAACCCCGGTAAAGGGCGCGCTCTGGGCTCGGGCGAGGTCAAATTTTTTGGACAAGTGCTCCCGTCTGCTCAGAAAGTGACCTACCACATCACGATGAAGCGGGTGATTGAACGAAAGCTCGTGATGGGGATCGCCGACGGCAGCTTGAGCGTCGATGGAAAAGAAATCTATACGGCTCAAGATCTACGTGTTGGATTATTTACTTCCACCGAGAGTTTTTAACGATGACCAAAAGAGTTGTGATAACCGGTCTAGGGATCGTCTCTTGCTTAGGTAATGACCTCGCTACGGTAGCAGCCTCTTTACGCAACGGTACTTCGGGCATTACCACCGACCAAACCTCTATTGAGATGGGCCTGCGATCCCATGTCTCTGGTCGCCCCACCATCGATTTCAATGACCACATAGATCGCAAGCAACTGCGCTTCATGGCAGACGCCGCCGCCTATGCCTTTATCGCCATGGAGCAGGCTATTCGAGACGCAGGCCTGAGCGACGACCAGGTGTCGAACGTTCGGACTGGTATTATCGCTGGTTCCGGCGGGGCTTCAGCAGCCAGTCAAACTGA
>DOVB01000264.1:364-8371 GCA_003520285.1 Halieaceae bacterium | reverse complement strand
GACACCACCGGACCGATGACGCGAGATGAACTCAAAGATTTGGCCTGCCTCGGCTTTTCGGCTGATTTGACGATGCAGAGCTTCTGCCATACTGCGGCCTATCCAAAGCCAGTCGATATCGATACCCAACACACCCTCCCCGACTTCATCATGACTCGAGGAGGCGTTTCACTGCGCCCAGGTGACGGTATCATTCACTCTTGGCTCAATCGGATGCTGCTACCTGATACCGTGGGCACCGGTGGGGATTCACACACACGATTCCCGATGGGTATTTCATTTCCTGCCGGCTCTGGTTTAGTCGCCTTTGCTGCAGCCACAGGTGTGATGCCGCTCGATATGCCCGAGTCGGTTTTGGTGCGTTTTAGCGGCAAGATGCAACCCGGCATTACCCTGCGCGATTTAGTTCACGCAATCCCCTACTACGCTATCCAAGAAGGCCTCCTCACCGTCGACAAGAAAGGCAAAAAGAACATATTTTCGGGTCGGATACTTGAGATTGAAGGTCTTAACCACCTCACTGTTGAACAAGCCTTCGAGCTATCAGATGCCTCTGCAGAACGCTCTGCTGGGGGCTGTACCATCGACCTATCACAAGAATCGGTGGCCGAATATCTGCAGTCAAATATCGTATTGCTGCGTTCTATGATCGCTGACGGCTACGGCGATGCGCGAACACTTGAACGCCGCGCAAGAGCGATGGAAGATTGGCTCGCAAATCCTTCTCTGATGCGCGCAGATGCGGATGCTGAATACGCTGCGATCATCGAGATCAACTTAGATGACATCAAAGAGCCTATCGTCTGCGCTCCAAACGACCCCGATGACGCTCGCTTGTTATCTGAAGTCGCCGGAGACGTGGTCAACGAGGTATTCATTGGTAGCTGTATGACGAATATTGGGCACTTCAGAGCGGCTGGCAAACTCCTCGAAGCTCATAAGGGCACCATGGCAACTCGCCTTTGGCTAGCCCCTCCAACCAAAATGGATGAGCATCAGCTCATGGAAGAAGGGTACTACAATATTTTTGGGCGTGCTGGCGCACGAATGGAGATGCCAGGGTGTTCATTGTGCATGGGCAACCAGGCACGGGTTGCGCCGAATTCAACGGTACTCTCTACTTCGACCCGCAACTTCCCCAACCGATTGGGTGATGGAGCCAATGTGTACCTCACGTCAGCCGAGTTAGCCGCTGTGGGTGCCATTTTGGGTCGACTACCGACACCGGCAGAATATCTAGAATACGCTGATAAGCTCGATGCCATGGCCGATGACATCTACCGATACATGAATTTTGATCAGATGGCCTCGTTCCTGAAAAGCGCCGAGGACGGCAAGCGAATTGGTGCTGTTCAGATCGAAGAAGTCGCGTAGCATTCTCCCACACGAAAAAGCCGCCCAAGGGCGGCTTTTTATTACCGATCAATCCGAAGTTATAGTGATAAGCGAGACAAACCGCGACGAAGATCGTTTTTGATATCGTTGACCGATTCTAGACCCACTGACAGCCGAATTAGATTCTCACCGATCCCAGCAGCACCCCTCTCCTCCTGGCTCAAACGCCCATGCGTTGTCGTCGCAGGATGCACAATGGTCGTCTTCGCGTCGCCAAGATTGGCCGTTAAACTCAACCACTCAACGCCATTAATACAGGCCCACGCTTGCTCTCGTCCACCCCGGACTGCAAAACTCAGGACCCCGCCAAAGGCTGATTGCTGCCGCTTCGCCAACACATGATCGGGGTGGCTTTCGAGACCCGTATAGTTAACCTCGACCACCTCTGGTTGCGCGGCAAGCCATTGAGCGATCGCGAGCGCGTTCTCGCTGTGTTTGTGCATCCGCAACGATAAGGTCTCAAGTCCCTTCAGAAAAACCCACGCGTTAAACGCACTCATAGTAGGCCCACAGGTTCTCAAGAAGGCTCTTACCGCGGCCATATCTTCGGCCCCACCGACGACAGCACCACCAAGGCAACGGCCCTGGCCATCAATATATTTCGTTGCCGAATGAATCACTAAGTCGGCACCAAAAGACAAAGGGGTCTGCAAGGCCGGCGTACAAAAACAGTTGTCCACCATGAGTTTTGCGCCTGTGTCCGAGGCCAGAGCGGCAAAGGCCGCAATATCAGCAACTCGGCACAAAGGATTCGACGGCGTCTCTAGGTACAGCAGGCGCGTTTTGTCGTTGCTGACTGCTCGCCAGGCAGCCAGATCGGTCAAGGGAGCAAAGTGCGTCTTTACCCCGAACTTCGACAAATAGTTAGCAAACAAACCGGTGGTCGATCCAAACACATCTTGCGAGCAAATCACTTCATCGCCTGCGCGCAACAGCGCCATGCACGTGGATAGAATAGCTGCCATCCCCGATGCGGTTGCAACGGCATCCTCACCACCCTCGAGAGCTGCGATGCGCGACTCAAACAAATCGACGGTTGGATTCGTATAGCGCGCATAAACAGGACCCTCGACGTCACCGCGGAACCGCGCTGCCGCATCCTCTGCACTATCGAATAAATAGCTCGAGGTGAGGTACATCGGCTCACTGTGCTCTCCGAACTGGCTCCGTTCAAATCCGGCCCTGATGGCTATCGTTTCTAGATCATACTGAGGCTTATCGCTACTGTTATTCACGCCCGTCTCCGCTAAAGATCATCGTTATGTATGCCAATGACAGATCGCCCAGCATTCTCTGCGGCTCGGCGTTGTGACTGTGCCGTATCGTTTCTGGCATTGTGTACTGACATAAGGTAATCATCGTCGATATCACCTGTGACGTACTCTTTATTGAATACCGAGCAATCGAATCCGTCGACCTGAGAATTGCCCTCAAGAGAACATTGGATCAAATCTTCGATATCTTGAAACACCAGCCAATCGGCACCAATCGCCTCACAAATCTCATCTTCTGTGCGGTCATGGGCAATCAACTCCATTGCCGAGGGCATATCGATACCATAAACATTAGGATAACGCACAGGCGGACAGGCGCTGGCGAAATAAACTTGCCTTGCTCCTGCATCACGCGCCATTTGAATAATCTGACGACACGTCGTTCCCCGAACAATAGAGTCATCGACCAACAAGACCGTTTTACCTTCAAACTCCAACGGCACCGGATTGAGCTTTTGACGAACGGATTTCTTACGTTCATTTTGACCCGGCATAATGAAAGTTCGACCAATGTAGCGGTTTTTCATGAAGCCTTCACGAAACTTCAAACCCAGCTCGTGCGCCATCGATTGTGCTGCAATCCTGCTGGTATCGGGTATCGGGATAACCACATCAATACCATGATCAGGCTTGATTGCCCGTATCTTCTTTGCCAGCGCTTCACCCTGTCTCATGCGTGTCTTGTAGACGGAAATACCATCCATCATTGAATCTGGTCGCGCAAAATAGACGTGCTCAAAAATACAGGGCGTAAGCCGAGGATTATCAGCGCATTGCTGGCGAAAGAGTTCCCCATTTGGATTTATGTATACAGCTTCTCCAGGCGCGACGTCGTCGATGAGCTCAAACCCCAGCACATCAAGGGCGACACTTTCAGAGGCCAACATATAGTCAATGCCGGTTTCCGTCTCTCGTCGACCCAAGACAAGCGGTCTTATCCCCCAAGGATCTCGAAAACCGACAATACCATAGTTGACCAACAGCGCGATGGCAGCATACCCGCCCAAACAGCGACGATGCACTCCGGAGACAGCAGCAAAAATGTCAGCGGCTTGTGGGATCAGCTGCCCCTGCACCTGCAACTCATGAGCAAAAACATTGAGGAGCACCTCGGAATCGCTATCGGTATTTAAGTGCCTCAGATCACTCTCGAATATCTCATTCGAAAGCTGCTGCGAGTTGGTCAAGTTGCCGTTGTGGGCAAGTGCAATACCATAGGGCGAATTCACGTAAAAGGGTTGCGCCAAAGCGGGACCGCTGCTGCCCGCAGTAGGATAACGCACGTGCCCAATACCTACTGATCCGCGCAATCTTTGCATGTGATGCTGTTGAAACACATCGCGAACTAAACCCTCTGACTTTCGCTGCGTGAACCGACCTTCGTGTGAGGTCATAATGCCAGCAGCGTCTTGTCCCCGATGCTGTAAAACGGTCAATGCATCATAGATCTCGGGCGCGACGTCTTTGTGCCCTACTATTCCGGCTAGTCCACACATGGCTTGTTATACCTTATTGCTATTGTGTCATTAAATGGTTGAAACTCGGGCATCTTGCAATTTTGATTGGCTCCAATCTAAGAGCGTATCGATATAGGGCATCAGAACAGAGTTTTGCATCGCCTGCTGCGATTGAGGCATCAAAAGCGTTAGGGCGTAACTCGCGATTAATAAGA
Source organism: Halieaceae bacterium (assembly GCA_003520285.1). Taxonomy (GTDB): domain Bacteria; phylum Pseudomonadota; class Gammaproteobacteria; order Pseudomonadales; family Halieaceae; genus Aequoribacter. Next base: position 4,030 of record DOVB01000264.1, on the reverse strand, counting down.
TAACTATACCCCTGACAAAACCGAACACAGAGCCCAAGAAGCGGTCAAAAAATGAGAGCCCCACGGCGACTAAAAGCGACTTCATGAGTCGCGCAACAAGCGCCGCGGCAATCAAACACAGCGCCATTACCGTCAAAAACGCGAGCACTTGGCTGATTACGGCACTACTTACCAAACCGTTGAAATAGACCGCAAGGCTCAGAGAATAGCGACTCGCTATCACAAACCCAAGAATCCAGCCTAACAGAGATAGCGCCTCACGCGTAAAACCGCGCCACAAACTGAGACCGATAGAAGCAACCAACACTGATACGATCGTCCAATCTACCCAGGTCATTAACGTGGTATCGATCACTGTACCTCCTAGGGCCAATAGCGAACAATGAGGGAGTCCACTCCGAGCGCCTGATCGATTGAGCGTTTCACCGCGACCAAAGCCTCTCGTTCCACTTTTGGACCAATATACACACGGAACCGAATACCCTCTGGTCGATCGACCTCGACGATATAGGCTTTGTATTCCATTGCCTTAAGCTTCTCAGAAACCGCTTGCGCATCTGCGCGATTGGTCAGACTCATGACTTGCAAAGTATAAGCAATGGGGTAGCCGTTTTGGTCAAGAGCCACAGCCGAAGGTGGCTCAGAACGAACTTCTCGCTCTGCACTGATTGGCTTAATCAAGGTCTCAGAGCGAGTCAGCGCTTGGACCTGATCCGACCTGACTTCGACCTCAGGCTCATCCGTGAGTGCTTGCGGATTGACCCTTGCATCCTCTTCGATCTCGGGCCACTCAAAACTTTCCTGAGTCATCGCCGGTAATCGCTCGTAATCAGCGACCTGAGGCACATCGAGCCGCTCTGCAGGCGTTTGTAAAGATTGATCGACAAAGATAATCGGCCAAACCAAAATGGCTAAGGCACTCAGCACGAGTGCTCCCACTAAGCGTTGCTTCAACATTCTGAGACCACCTCTGCTGGATCATCAACCATGGCGAGTGCGACAGCCACGGTAGTGAAGGAACCCATCACGATCAAACTGTCACCATCGTTGGCATCAGAGATCATTGCTTTTATGGCACTACGTACGTTGTTGAACACATGCGACTCTGTTTGCAAGTGCGCCGCAATCAGGTCGCTGACCGTCTTGACAGACGCGACCCGCTCATTCTGCTGGCCAGCCAAGTACCAGACATCAATGAACTCACTACCTTGCTGCAGCATTGCTGCGATATCTTTATCTGACATTACTGAGAATACGGCTCTGCACACTCCTGCGTCAGGACGATGCTGCCGATGATAACGCGCCAGTGCTGCCACAGAGGCGGGGTTGTGCGCGACGTCACAGAGCACTTTGTAGCCACCGAGATCGACCATCTGTCGACGACCCGCCAAATCCAAACCGTGTAACGCGCGCTTGACTCTCTGCTCGTCTAACTCGAAACCCAGCGCCAGTACTGCCGCGATAGCCCCTGCCACATTGCTCTCTATGAAGCTTGGAGACTCGACCTCTGTGATATCGAGCGCGACGCCGTCCCACGACCATTGGCCATCCCATCGCGTTTCATCCGCGCGTAAAGTGACCTTGAAATCACGGCCGATGGTGATCGGGATTGCTCCTATTCTCTGCAGTTCAGGTATTAATGTACTCGGCAAATTCGACTCCGCCACGACACACGGTGACCCACAACGGGCTACGCCGGCTTTTTCTATTGCAATCGCGTCACGGGTATCACCCAGGTAGGCTTGGTGATCTAAGTCGATACTGGTGACCACTGACACCGTCGCATCAAAAATATTCACCGCATCAAGACGACCACCTAAACCAACTTCAAGAAGCCATACCTGAACGTCGGATCGATCAAACAAATACGCGGCCGCTAACGTCGAGAATTCATAGTAAGTGAGTGACACTTGTCCTCTAGCATGCTCGATTGCTGCGAATGCATCGATAATTTCTTGGTCTGTAGCGACATGATCGTCTATCACGATTCGCTCATTGAAGCGCAATAAATGTGGCGAAGTAAAAACACCCGAACGCACGCCAATGGCTTTCAGCAGGGCCTGTAGCACCCGCACCGTGGAGCCCTTCCCATTCGTTCCTGCGACTGTGATGACTGGAACGCGGGGGGATAAGCGCATCGTCTGCGCTACTTCTCGCACACGATCTAAACCTAAATCAATCGCCTTGGAGTGAGCGCCCTCTAAATGCGTCAACCAAGAATTAAGCGTCTTCTGAGACATCGGTCTGTAGACTAGCGTCTGCCTCCACTGGCACGTGGTGCGATGCGACATGAGTCAATTTCGACAGCAATCTACCCAAGGTGTCTCGTAACTGATTGCGATGCACAATCATATCAATCGCACCATGTTCAAGCAGAAACTCGCTGCGCTGAAAGCCCGGTGGCAGTTTCTGCCGGATAGTTTGCTCGATGATGTTTGGCCCGGCAAACCCGGCTCTGGCATCCGGTTCGGCCACGTTGATATCACCCAATAAAGCTAGCGAGGCCGACACGCCGCCATAAATTGGATCCGTCATGACCGAGATGTAAGGTACTCGCTGTTGCTTCATCCGTTCGATGACAGCAGAGGTCTTTGCCATTTGCATCAGCGAGATCAGAGCTTCCTGCATACGAGCTCCACCGGAGGCTGAAAAACACACCAAGGGGCAATTGAGTTGAATGGCGAGGCTTGCCGATCGAGTAAATTTCTCGCCAACCACAAAACCCATTGATCCGCCGTGAAAATTAAATTCAAAGGCCACTGCTATCAGAGGCAGACCGTGCAGGGTCCCTTTCATTGCAACCAATGCATCGCGCTCACCGGTCGCTTTTTGGGCAACCGTTAATCGGTCTTTGTAACGTTTCTTATCTTTGAACTTTAGACGATCGACGGGCTCGATGTCAGCGAAGATCTCTTCCTCGCTGCCTGAATCCAAAAATAATGCCAATCGTCTGCGGGCACCGATACGCATATGGTGATCACACTTCGGACAGACATCCCCGTTGCGCTCAAGCTCTGGACGGTACAACACAGCCTCGCACTTAACGCATTTCTTCCACAGACCCTCTGGCACATTGGCACGTTTACCAGAGTTATCTTTGCGGACGCCCGCGGGTAATATCTTGTCAAGCCAGCTCATAGTGTTCCCCCCGGACCGCAGTATACGCCTCTCTTAACATCCATAAAAGCGTTGTCAGATACCGGCCCTAATGTCAGCCACTAATGCGATAGCACGTGCTTGACGTTCAGAGATCGACCATTCAGCATTCCCAAGCAAATCAACCAGTGCACTGCCCACAACGAGGCCATCTGCGTTAGCGCCAATTCTATTTGCAGACTCAGCATCTTTAATACCAAAGCCGACGGCGACTGGTAGATCCGTGTGCCCTTTGACAAAATTCACTTTCTCGGCCACTTCAGTAAAGTCAAGATGTCCGGCACCAGTGACGCCTTTGAGCGAGACATAGTAAATAAAGCCGCTCGCTTGATCGGTAATGACAGGAACGCGCTCGTCTGGAGTGGTGGGTGCAATCAGAAAAATATTGTCGATGCCAACACGCTTGAGCTCAATGTTCATGGCACCAACCTCTTCTGGGGGCAAGTCGACAGTAATAACACCATCAATTCCTGCATCAGAGGCCGCTGTTGCGAATGCGCTGTGTCCCAT
>DOVB01000264.1:0-263 GCA_003520285.1 Halieaceae bacterium | reverse complement strand
GCGAATGCGCTGTGTCCCATGTGCTCGATTGGGTTAGCGTAGCCCATCAAAATTACGGGTGTTGACTGATCTGTCTCACGAAAAGCTGTCACCATCGACAGACATACCCGCAGGCTTACTTTCTGAGCTAAAGCGCGTTCGTGACCTTTTTGAATAACCGGGCCTTCGGCCATTGGATCACTAAAAGGCACGCCGAGCTCGATCATATCGGCGCCTGCACCGACCAGGGCATGCATCAAATCGACGGTAACTTAAGCACCCGG
>DOVB01000153.1:3005-4413 GCA_003520285.1 Halieaceae bacterium | reverse complement strand
GCCGCCGGCTACCCAGCCTGCCCCGATCATTCTGAAAAGCACACCGTATTTGAGTTGCTCGACGCAACCTCTCGACTCGGCGTGACCCTCACCGATTCTTTCGCTATGACGCCTACCGCGGCTGTCAGCGGGCTTTACTTCTCACACCCGCAAAGCCGCTACTTCAACGTCGGAAAACTAGGACGCGACCAGATGGAATCACTTGCCCACCGCAAACAGCTTCCCTTGTCGACCATAGAGCACTGGTTGCGGCCTAATTTAGCCTACTGATATAGAGAACGACTATGAACCAAACAGAAAAAGCGGCAGACTCCAAGAAACAAGAAGCGCCCTCAGTGAACCTGCTACATGTTATAAAGAGTGTTTTCGCCGCGGGTCTCGGCGTTCAGAGTAGCAAGAACCGAGAACGCGACTTCACACAAGGCAGCCCAAAAGCGTTTATTATTGCCGGCCTCATCTTTACCCTGCTATTTATCGGCGGCGTTTATGCCGTGGTCAAAATTGTTCTGGCTAATGCCGCCGGTTAGACTTCACGTCTTACGTTGGCATTCCTGAGAGCCAAAGGTACAGTGAAAACACGACCAGTGAAATAATGGCAGTCGCAGCAATCGCGTCGGCTGCCCCATCGTCGTCTCGTGGTGAATCAGACATACCTTGTCCTCGTCCGCAAAATAAGTGCCTTAGTATAAGTTTTATCTGCAGATCTGACTACACGATCCCCTCAGTATCCTCGCAATTTTAGTTCTAAGCATAGAAAAAACGAGACTAAATCTTAGTTCGAAAAATTTGCTAAAGTCCGCGCTCAGACGATCAATGAGACACCAACCATGTACCAATATGACGGTTACGACCAAGCCATCGTAGATCAGCGCGTCTCAGACTTTAGGGATCAAACTGCGCGCTTCTTAGCAGGGCAACTCAGCGATCAAGAATATCAGCCCCTGCGCCTGCAGAATGGGCTTTATATCCAGCGCTACGCGCCAATGCTTCGGATTGCTGTGCCTTATGGCATGCTCAGCTCGAGACAATTAAGATCTCTGGCCGCTATTACACGTGACTTCGATCGCGGCTATGCGCATGTGAGCACACGACAAAATCTACAGATTAATTGGCCCGAACTCGAGCGGGTCCCCGATATTTTGGCCGAGCTTGCTAAAGTTGAAATGCACGCAATTCAAACGAGTGGCAATTGCATCCGCAACATCACAACCGATCAGTTCGCGGGAGTGGCTAAAGGGGAATCACTTGATCCAAGGCCATACTGCGAAATTCTTCGCCAGTGGAGCACTCTTCATCCTGAGTTTGCTTTCCTACCTCGTAAGTTCAAGATCGCTGTTTCGGCGAATCAAACGGATCGGGCGGTGATATTGGCACACGATATTGGCATCGAACTTGACACTGATTCAAG
>DOVB01000153.1:0-2701 GCA_003520285.1 Halieaceae bacterium | reverse complement strand
CTCCGAGTCTACAACCAGTTTGGGCGTCGTGATAACAAGTACAAGGCTCGAATTAAGATCCTAGTGAAAGCGATGGGTATCAGCGCATTCGCGGATAAAGTCGAGGCGCAGTGGGCCGTAACTCAACAAAGTCCAACCGACATCACCGCAGCCGAGATCGAGCGTGTATCACAGTTTTTTAGTGAACCTAACTATCTTGATCCGCAACGCATAGATTCAGAGAGTTTGCCTGCTGCGATGGCCCGCAATCGGCTATTTGCCCGTTGGGTAACGAATAATACCGCGGAGCATCGTCGTCCTGGTTATCGCATCGTGACTGTGGCTCTGAAATCGGCAGGACAAGCGCCGGGCGACGTCACTCACCAGCAGCTAGACGCTCTAGCCCTGCTCGCCGATCAGTTTAGCTTTGGCGAGGTCAGGACCACTCACCAGCAAAATATTGTGCTTGCCGACGTGCAAGAAGATGAGCTCGCAGCGCTATGGCACCGGCTTCAAGAGTATCAGCTCGCAGCTCCGACAGCAGGCACTTTACATGACATGATTTGCTGTCCTGGTGGTGACTTTTGCTCGCTCGCCAACGCCAAATCAATACCCATTGCCAATGCTATACAAGATCGTTTCGACGACCTGGATTACGTGTGTGATCTGGGTCCTATAGAGCTCAATATCAGCGGGTGTATGAACGCATGTGGGCACCATCATGTGGGACACATTGGAATCCTCGGAGTTGATAAGAAAGGACGGGAGTTCTATCAAATCGCATTAGGAGGACGGCAGGGCAAAGAGGCCGCGATTGGTATAATCCTGGGACCATCATTCAGTCAGGAAGCGATTGCCGATGTTGTAGAGACAATACTCAACACCTATGTCACACATCGAATTGAACCCGAAACCTTCATTGACACCTATGACCGTATCGGTATCGAGACCTTCAAGGAGGCGGTATATGCATCTGCTCACTAGCGTTCCCACGAGTCTCCCTCAGCCATCGAATGCAGACAGGTTCTGGGCCGTTGACACCAAGACACAAACCGAAGCACAAGTACTGACTATCCAAGAGTGGGTGCTGGGTCTCCCCTCACCCGCTGCTGCAGTTGCCATTCATGCGGGCGAAGAGTTCTCTGATCTGTTTCCCTATTTAGGCCATCTCGAACTGATCGAGGTGCATTTTCCTGTTTTCACAGATGGTCGAGGTTTCTCGACTGCACGGGAGCTCAGAGAGCGTGGCTACAACGGTATCCTCAAAGTGCGGGGTCACGTTCTACTCGATCAAGTCGAGTATTTGTCACGCTGTGGATTCGATGCCTTCGAGTTCCCAGAACCTGGGCAGGCTGAAGCGGCACTGCTGCGGCTCTCGGTCGTCAGAGAAGTGTATCAAGGAGATGCACGACAACCGCTGCCGCTCTTTAGACGTCGATAAACGGGTATTTGGCAGCATCTGACGCAGCAGCTCGACTTGAGGCCTCAATAGCAGTAACGTAACTCAATGGATCCTCAAAGCGTCACGTTTTCGTTCTTTCTCATTTTCACGGGTGCGGCCGTTCTGGCCACAATCGCTCTCTACACACGTCAACCGCTGATTATTGCCTATGTTCTGTTGGGCATAGGAATGGGTCCATCCGGGCTTGCCTGGGTAGTCGACCTGGGTCTGCTGGCCGATATCGCTCATATTGGAATTATTTTCCTACTATTTCTACTAGGTCTCGATATGCAGCCCTCTGCCCTACTCGCGACCCTCAAGAAAAGCACTCCCGTTGCCGTCATTAGCTCAATACTATTCTTCCTAGGCGCATCGCTCATGGCTAGCGCACTTGGCTTCAGCGCTCAAGATAGCGCTATTATCGGGGCTGCCATGATGTTCTCATCGACAATCATCGGCATTAAGCTTCTACCAACAACCATCCTGCACCATAAACACATGGGTGAGATGATGGTAGGTCTGCTGCTCTTGCAAGATATATTAGCCATTATTGTGCTCATCGCCCTGACCTCTTTAGGGAGTGATCAGGCCGTCCAATCCAATCTTATCGAGCGGGTCTTGGCGCCTGTCATCGGACTGCCTCTTCTGGTTGTAGCATGTTATGGCGCTGTTCACTGGATCTTACAACCCCTTCTCGCCAAGTTCGACCGATTCCAGGAGTATCTCTTTTTAGTTGCCATCGGGTGGTGCCTTGGTATCGCAGAGGTCGCGACTGCAATGGGTCTGAGCGCAGAGATTGGCGCTTTCATAGCGGGTGTTACCGTCGCAACGAGTCCCATCGCCCAGTATATTGCAATCAGCCTCAAGCCTTTACGCGACTTTTTCTTGATTCTATTCTTTTTCTCGGTAGGCGCTCGACTTGAACTCACAGCTCTACCTCAAGTCGCTTTTGCGGTCATAACAATGACTATCGCTGTGCTCATCTTTAAGCCTGTCGTTTACCGACTGTTACTCCGGCAGGTGAGTGAACGCAGAGAGTTGGCTTGGAGTATGGGGTTTCGATTAGGACAGGCCAGTGAATTCTCACTGCTGATAGGTTATGTTGCCCTATCCCATAATTTGCTGAGTGCCTCTGGTGCAGTTCTGATTCAGGCGGTAACGATTCTGACTCTGCTGGTCTCTTCGTACATTGTGGTGCTGAATTTTCCAACGCCCATCGCTGTCAGTGATCGTCTTAGACGCGATTGATGTGCTGATGTGTTGATGTGCTGATGTGCTGAT
>DOVB01000161.1 GCA_003520285.1 Halieaceae bacterium | reverse complement strand
TCGCTCAATCGCGCGGTGATGATGCACCAATGACGAGTGTTGGTACATTGGCCGTGTGCGACTTAATAGTGAATACTGCTGTGCCGGTTTTACGGCCTTTTCGGATATCAGAGACAGTGACACCTTGCGTTAGGAGTCTTTGGTGCGCAGCAGCGATGTCACTTGTGCGCCAGGTGATCCCAAAAAAGTGATCTTCGTGGACTCGAGTATGTGATTCCAGAGGGTGATAGACCTCTACTACGGCATCACCGCATCGGAAGAAAAGTAGGCGTGAGTTCCAATCGCTATTGGTGCGATCGAGCCGCAAATCTAACCCTAACTGGCACCCCAAAAGAAATCCCGTATGTTCTGGGTAATCAGTTTGGATCACGATGTGATCAAGCCCCGTAATTCTGTCCACCTGCTCATTATTTGACACTACGGCACCTGAGATCGCGGCGCCCGAGATTGCTAAGTTGAGCGATCGAGTGTTGACTGGATTTAAGCTCTGAGTTTGACCGAGTGAATCATCTGGATCGAGCAAGCCTAAGCGCGTCAGGAATTGACTTGTTGCGCTGAGATCATCGACAGCAAAGGTGAGGCGACAGACCCCAAGCTGGTCAGATTGCTGGATTCGCAGGCGAGTATTCGTAAGGGCGAACTCTGCGCCGCCGCTATGGTCTGCATCGTGAATTGCGTCTTGACCGAGGAGTATCTCGTAATCAGAGATTGCTGCGCTTGGATCGCTGACGCCGATTGTGATGGTATCAAAGCCTGTGATCATGCAGGAGCCTCCGATTTATGACCAAAAGAGGGGTCGAGGTTGGGTTATCGCTGCCCGCGAATAAAGCTGAATACCATCGCCAGACGCTTCACGCGCCCGCGTATTAGGCGCGATTCGGCGGTTTGGCGACGGCGGAAACCGCTTTAATATATCGTCAACGTCTTGGTAGGCAAAGCCTCACACACGGCATCAGGTACAAAAAAGTCTCGATACAAATCGCTGCCAGGCGATACCGCATACTGATCAAAGTCGACTACGCCCGCCTCGCGAAGCACAACTTCATCGATAAAGAAATTGCCCGTGCATCCGGCAGACGCGCGCGTGAGAATTTCGTAGGCAGCATCGGCCATAATCTCAACGGTGCGACTATTCTTGCTCATCGCGTCACCACCCAAAACATTACGCACCGCAGCAGTATCGATTGCAGTCAAGGGCCAGAGCGAATTCACAGCAATTCCCTGTGGTGCCAGCTCTTTACTCATCCCCAAAGTACACAGACTCATTCCCATTTTAGCGATGGTATAAGCGACGTGGGGCGCAAACCATTTCGCCTCCATATCGAGTGGAGGCGCAAGATTCAGGATATGCGCATTGCTAGATTGTTGCAGATAAGGAATGCACGTTTTAGACGTTAGAAAGGTGCCGCGGGTATTAATTTCCTTCATTAAGTCGTACCGCTTCATATCGGTCATCAGCGTTGGCGTCGGGCTGATAGCGCTCGCATTATTAATACAAATATCAATCCCACCGAAGGTTTCTACTGTCTTGTCGACCGCTGCTTGGACTTGATCTTCGAACCGGATATCGCAGACCAAAGGGAGTGCCTTACCCCCGGCGGCCTCGATTTCTTCGGCAGCGGTGTAAATAGTGCCCGGCAGTTTGGGGTGCGCTTGCGTCGTTTTTGCCGCGATTGCGATATTGGCACCATCTGCGGCAGCGCGTTTGGCAATGGCAAGACCGATGCCACGGCTGGCACCGGTGATGAAGAGTGTTTTACCTGCTAGGTTCATAGTGATTCCTTGATTGGGTAGTGTTGTTATCGAGAATGCCCCAACGAGCGGTCTGATGGTGAATGTACTTACAATTCTTATTTAGCTTTTACGTCGGTCAGTGTCGAACTGGATGTTAAAAAGACGACTGAACCATAAGTGAAGCGGGAGGAATCTGAGTTTTGAATCTTGTTGCCTCGGCACCGACACTATCACGATTTTGGCGCTAAGCGGTCTTTGGATCGTCGGCATTGACCATTTGATCGGCAGGCAGGCAATGCCTATTCACAAAACAATTCGCCACGATGGTGGAATAACTCTGGAGTAACTTATCGCATTGTCTAATTTATGGGCCCATTTTTCTCTCCCGTCAGCTGGGCTGGGTGCTGACTTGCATGGGTCTGGTATATCCTGATTTGGATCCGGTCCGATCAGATCACCGTATCCTTTAGTGTAAACACGACAATTATTATGGAGAGATTAGAAAATGAAATATTTACTATGGATCTACGACGCTTATAAGTGGATTTTTGATTCTAGTAAAAATCCGTTAAGACACATTCCAGATCCCGCCAGCAGGATGTTCATCATGATCATTTTGGCGTTCATGTGGAGCGGCACCTTCGCGGCATATCTTGGCAGCATTCTCTATTTTGGGATCAGTATCGCTGCTCACATTATTTTGCTGTTGATGTTTTTCTTCACGGTAGCCGTGTTTTACGATGCCGAGAAAAACAAGAGTTCGTGGTTGCTTAAGTTGCGTCAAAAAAAGTAACAGGGTTTCATGAGCGGGCTGCGCTACGCTTGATGAAGCTGAAGGGGACAGGTATCTGCCACATGGGGCTCGGATGCACTTTGCACCGACTGTACGGTCGTGAAGCGATGCAATAACCCATGAAAGCCCTACCCCAGAGTGGCTCAGTTCGGCCAG
>DOVB01000152.1 GCA_003520285.1 Halieaceae bacterium | reverse complement strand
CGCATTGGCCGTTACAAGTGCCGGATCATGCGCTGGACCTTTACCGAGGTGACTATGACCAGGGTTATGAAGCGTTGCGTGGGCTTCGGATCAAAAACGCAGTGCAGCTTGGTATTCTTCCAGTCTCACCCACTATTTCTGTGTTGCCTCGCGTGGTACCTCAATGGGATTCACTGACCGATGAGCAGAGGAGAGTGCAATCCAGAAGAATGGAGATATACGCCTCCATGATCGACTTGGTAGACCGAAACGTTGGTCGTCTGTTGGATTACCTAAAGCGTAGTGGTGAGCTCGATAACACTGTCGTGGTGGTAATGTCTGACAACGGCGCAGAGGGTAACAGCCGGTTTAGAATTGGCGGCGACGACTGGGTGGAACAGACCTTTGATCATAGCTATGAAGCGATGGGACGAGCTGGTTCCTATGTATATTTGGGGCCCGGCTGGGCCCAGGCAAGCACGGGGCCTTTCCGCCTGTGGAAGGCGCACACTACAGAGGGTGGTATTCGCGCTCCATTGGTTGTCGCGGGGCCCGGACTAACATCACCGGGCATTATCGAGAAAAATGTAGTTACTGTCCTGGATTTGTATCCGACGATACTTGATCTCGCTCATGCAAGGCTTCGTCCGTCACCTGATGACCATCTTCGGACTGGAAGGTCTCTGATGCCGTTGCTCAGGGGGCGTTCAGACCGTGTTCACGAAATCGACAATGTCCTGGGCTGGGAAATTTTCGGTGGTAGAGCGGTTCGATCCGGTGATTGGAAGCTGACTCGTGTAGCTGGGCCCAATGGGTCAGACGAGTGGGAGTTGTTTAACTTGCACCTTGATCCTGGTGAGACCGACGATCTCTCTGATTCGGAACCCGAGCGACTTGCCCACATGCTGCAATTGTGGGACTCCTATGCGCAAACGAATGGAGTTATCCTTCCAGAAAGTAAGGTGCATGGGGCCTGGGGTGACGTGGACTAGGATGAGAAGTTGTTAAGCGAGATCCGAGGAATGTCTCAAACCTGTAACAGGCAATGTTGCTGACGCAACATCGGGTCTTGCCAATTCCAGAGATCAATGTCGTTTGATAAGATCTTAATAGCTACAGTCTCGTAGAGCGAGACGCACATGTTGTCGGTGGATTCGTTGCAACCCTATGCTGCGTCCAGACCACATCTATAAGTAAATGCTCATCGAGTTTAATCAGTGGAAGATCGTGAGGCTCCCAGAGCCCTACGGCGACGAAAGCCGGGAGCTTTACCATCCTGACACCGACCCGAGAGAAACAACCAATCTGGCCGCGAGCATGCCGAAGAAAACATCAGATATGGTAGCTCAATGGAACGAGCTTGCCGCTACGACCGGCATAATCGCAGCAGAGCCTGACTCGCGCGCGCCCATAGAGTGTGTCCGGGGGGAGCCTTAGCGCTGCCATCAAATTCTCTAACGATAGGGATGAATGTGCGATTTGCGTACGGCTGCAGGTAATGCTCGAGAGACAAACCATGCATGAGCAGGTGTCACGCTATGGTATCATAGCTCTATGTTGTCCTTTTGTGAGAAAGCCGTGGCACTAGAAAAGTCAAATATCCCGAGAAAAGGTATTCAAGTCATTGCAAGAGCGGCGTCAGTCCTGCGGGCATTGGAGAATGAGGCTGACGGCTTGAGTCTTGGGCAGATTGCTAAGGCGACTGATCTTTCTCGCTCCACAGTGCAGCGAATTGTCGATGCCTTGGCGGAAGAGAATTTTGTCATCGGCGCCTCGCCGACATCCCGGGTGAAATTGGGACCCGCAATTCTCCGTATGGCGAGTAATTCGAGCTTCAACTTTGTGGAGTTCATTAGACCCTATATTTCTCAGCTGGCAAAAGAGACGGGTGAGACCGTCGACGTGTCGGAAATGCAGAAGAAGCGGACGGTGTTTGTAGACCAGGTGGTGGGATCGGCGCGACTCAATATCGTTTCGCCCGTCGGGGAAGCATTTCCACTCCATTGTTTGGCAAGTGGAAAGGCAATGCTGGCGACCTTGAGTGACGACGAGATTCGCAAACTACTAGGGCCGAAAGCGCTTGAGCGACATACCGATGCCACCATATGTGATCTTGATGTGCTGCTGAAAGAGCTGGCGAAGATCCGAAAAATCGGGGTGGCTCATGATCATGAGGAGCACTTGGAAGGTGTGAGTGCGGTCGGTGCAGCACTGCAGGAACCCGGGGGCACGTTGTACGCAATTTCTATTCCCGTACCTACAGTTCGTTTCAAGCACAGCAAGCGCGAACTTCAGTCTGCACTACTAAGATGTCGCTCGGAGATCATTGAGCAGATCGAGAACTAGAGCGCGATGATTAGCTTCAATATGGCCCGCATCGTGATCCAACTGTATTGACAATTAGGGAGGGTGTCAGCATACTCGAGCAGCGTTGAAGCGTTTGCCGGAGTATTCGAATACATGAACATAGCTACCATCGTCCTCTGCTCGCCCATGCTTTCCTGCGGGCATCTCTCTGATTCGGAAGGCGGCGTGTGAGTCCCGTTCTCACGCTAGTGCTTATCTACAATATTGCTGTGATTGGCGGGATTGGTTGCTATCTCGCTTGGCGCGAAAAAATTTCGGGTAACGTAACGGATCTCGCCACCGGCGGCAGGAACGCGGGTATGGCGATGTTATCAGTGACACTGGCCATTACCTACCTCGGTTCTGCCCACGTCTATGGTTTGATGGAAATGTCCTTTGGGCTAGGTGCCATCGCCCTTTGGTTCTGCTTTGCGCACACAATCCTTATCTGTGTCATCTGCCTTGGAACGGGACCCTGGGTGCGTCGTCTTGGTTGCGCGACCATTCCCGAACTCTTAGGTCGTATGTACGGCCCGAAAATGCGAACCTACGTAGCCTGCATCGCTGCTATGGTGGTTTTTGGTCTGGTTACCCTCGAAACGCAAACACTGGGCATCGGTATCTCCGCAATCAGTGGGTGGTCTTTGGGTTGGTCCGCGGTGCTCGGTGCTGTTCTGGGTACAGCCTATGTGACGTTTGGCGGGATAAAGCAAACCATGTGGGTTAACCTGGTGAATGCTGTGGTGATGTACGTATCCATCATTGCGGCAGGTATCTATCTGGGCTTCGTACTTCCAGAGGGTTGGGAAGGCGTCCGAGAGCACTACGTTGTCAGTGGCGAAGCATACAAGCTGAGCGTCTTCGGCACTCCCGATCTCATGGTAGGCTTCGCCCTCGCTGCGGTATTTTCGGTGGTTTTTTCGCAGTCAGTAAACCAGCAGGGCATGGCGGCCGCGATGTCCGCCAGGAACGAGGCTGTAATTCGACGATCGCTTTGGATAGCGGCTCCAATCAATGGCTTGTTTGGTGTGTTTCCGGTGCTTTGCGGGTTGGCCGCGGCAACGATACCGGAGTTTGCACAACTGGGCCCCAAGCTTGCGGCTGCTACGATGGTTGTTCAACTTCTTCCAACCTGGCTGGTTGTGCTGCTACAGGCGGGGTTTCTAGGCGCACTGTTGTCGACATTTGCCATGTCAGCTTTGGCTCCTGCGACCATATTTACAAAAGACATTGTTGGGGCGAATGTGGAGGGGGGCCTTTCGCTGAATCAGGAGCACCGTCTTATTCAGCGCGTGATCCTGATCGTTGGTGCGCTGGCGGCGGCCCTGACGTTCTTTAACCATCCCAATGTGATTAGTGCCATCACCTGGCTATTCGCATGGCTGGCGCCACTTTTTTTTGTCATCGTTGCCGGCCTGTTTTGGAAGCGTAGTACCGCTGCTGCCTTTACGATCTTGTTCGGGACCTGGCTGGTCAACTGTGTATGGTCTATCGGTCCGATCAGGCAGTTCATTTCCTCCAGCATGCCGGCATTGGCGCAGCTCGAGAACGCCCACATTAGTGTGATCGTTGCGTTTATCCTGACCATTGTTTGTTTCGGACTGGCGAAGCACACGAAACCGGCCTTGTTTTCAGATTTGCCTTCTCAGGTTCTTCAGATGAGACCAAGCCCATGAATCTTGCGTTGGAATTGCTGCTAACTGCAGCTGGCATGATCTTCGCGATTGTCGTTGTCGCCGAGATACTCTGGAGAGTTATAAGGCTGATGAGGGAGGACGTTTAATGGAACATACCGATGCATGGATGTTGGGTGTAGGCGGTTTTGGCTTGGTCTTTTACCTGTTTTCCCTTTACTACAGTCGGCGTGGTACGACGAACAAGCGCAGCGTCCCCGACTCTGAGTAGTTGGTTTCCTTTCAGTTCTCTGACGGACCTGCAGCCCGTCGAGTCGAATAAATGAATATTATCCTCGTTGCGACGCGGTGTGGATACAAATCCTAAAGAGCGACCTTGTGGGACCCTTTGAGAGCCAGCATTTCACGGACGTCTTCTGGAGTAGCGACCTCGTAACCCAATTCCTCAATCAGCCGTCTTATCTTGAAAACCTGTTCGGCGTTGGACGTCGCGAGCTTACCGCGTTCAATGAAAAGCGAATCTTCAAGGCCCACCCTTACATTGCCTCCCATCATTACCGCTTGTGTAGCAAAGGGCATCTGAGCTGCCCCTGCAGCCATGACTGACCACTGATAGTTGTTGCCGAAAAGTCTGTCTGCAGTGCGTTTCATAAAGACCAGGTTATCCAGATCAGCGCCGATTCCGCCCAGGATCCCAAAGATGAACTGGATGAAGACGGGTGCCTTGAATAAACCTGTATCCATGCAGAATTTTAGGTTATAAAGATGGCCGACGTCGTAGCACTCGTGCTCAAATTTTACGTTATGCGCCTGCCCTAGGCATTTCTCCACCTGGGCGATATCCCTGAATGTATTCCTGAAGATATAGGCGTCGGAGTTCTCGATGTACGCCTTTTCCCAGTCGAACTTGAAGTTCTTGTAGCGACTAGCGAGCCCGTGGAATGAAAAATTCATGCTACCCATGTTCAGAGAGCTCATCTCTGGCGAGATGATCTCCGAGGGCCTGATCCTTTCTTCAATAGTGGTGAGGAGACTGCCGCCTGTTGAGATGTTGAGTACCGCATCATTGCTTGCTCGAATGGCGGGAACAAATCCCATGAAGTGCTTGGGGTCCAGTGATACAGATCCGTCCTCAGGATGCCTGGCATGAAGGTGAAGTACTGCGGCACCTGCCTCGGCTGCGTCTATTGCTTGCTGGATAATGTCTTCAGGTTTG
>DOVB01000139.1 GCA_003520285.1 Halieaceae bacterium | reverse complement strand
CCGATAAATAAATGGAGATACTGAGCACCCTGCACGAGAAAAATAAATAGAGACAATAAGAGTGCGAGAAGTGCGATAGCGAGCGCCGATTTGGGTCTTTTGCCCCGCTCAGCGAATCGCATCAAAGGTACCAATCCAACAATAGATAGAAGTAGAACAGGCGCATAGAGAGTCCAGTGCGACTCACGCGCCAGCCCGACGTCGCGGAGCAAGGTAATGGGGACAATCAGAAACAGAGCCGTTAACACAAAATGGAGCGCAAAAACGCCGCTATTCAAGCGCCATAAATCAGGGTTTAGATGCCACTTACTCGCATCAGTATCCGTCGCCGCTCCCTGTTCCATCGCGGGGAACGGCAATCGCAAAATCACAATCAGAATGCCCAGCACCGCGAGTCCAGCCGTGCTCAAGAACACCGTTTTCATACCACCCCAAGATGCGAGCAGGGGCCCCAGAATGAGCGCAAGGGCGAAAGAGGCACCAATCGAAATCCCAACAATCGCCATTGCTTTGGTTCTTTGATCGGGTCGAGTCGAATCCGCAAGCAATGCCATAACCACGCCGGCGATAGCGCCAGCACCCTGCAATGCTCGCCCAATAATCAGTGTCATTGCCGACTCAGCAAAAGCCGCTACCAGTGATCCCATTGCAAAGACCACCAAACCAGCAAGCATGACCGGCTTACGCCCGATATGATCTGACAGAAGTCCAAGTGGGATTTGTAATAATGATTGTGTCAGGCCGTAGATCCCAAGCGCTAATCCGAGCAGAACCGGGGTTGCACCGATCAGATCCTGTCCATAAACCACCAGTATCGGCAGCACCATGAACAGTCCGGTCATGCGCGAGCTGTAGAGCAGCGCAAGCCCAGCGACCGAACTGCGCTCTTGAGAGGTAAAGGGTGTGGATGTAATCACAGGATCAAATTAAGCCGGATCAAAACGGCATAATACCACGCTTTGAACCAAACAGCTTTTGTCACTGAGCCACTGTATCACTATACTAGCTGATTGTTTCTGAGAAGGGTTGGCATGGACACCATTCACGTTCGGGGCGCGCGTACACACAATCTAAAAAACATAGATTTGGACATCCCCCGTGACAAACTGATTGTCATCACAGGCTTATCAGGATCTGGCAAATCCTCTCTCGCCTTCGACACACTGTACGCTGAGGGTCAGCGTCGCTACGTTGAATCACTTTCAACCTATGCACGTCAGTTCTTGTCCATGATGGAAAAGCCCGACGTCGATCACATCGAGGGACTCTCGCCGGCGATTTCGATTGAGCAAAAATCGACATCACATAATCCGCGTTCGACCGTCGGAACGATCACTGAAATATACGATTATCTGCGACTTTTATTCGCGCGAGCGGGCGAGCCTCGGTGTCCCGATCATGACCTCCCACTCGCAGCTCAAACCGTAAGCCAGATGGTAGACACCGTGCTCTCGCAACCTGAAGAAAGCCGCTGGATGCTCATCGCACCCATCATAAAAGCTCGTAAAGGTGAGCACTTACACCTGATAGAGAGCCTGAAAAGCCAGGGTTTTGTGCGAGCACGGATCGACGGCATCGTTACCGACTTAGATGATACGCCCGACCTCGATAAAAAGAAGAAGCATACGATCGAAGTCGTCGTAGACCGCTTTAAAGTGCGCCCTGATCTAGCGCAACGACTGGCTGAATCATTCGAGACCGCACTCGAACTCACCGACGGGCTCGCCGGCATTGTGTCTATGGACGACGAAGCACGCGAGATCATATTCTCCGCGCGCTTCGCCTGCCCCACTTGCGGTCATAGTATCGACAGCCTAGAACCGCGCTTATTCTCCTTCAACAATCCTGCCGGCGCCTGTTCGGGCTGCGATGGGCTGGGCGTAAAGCAATATTTTGAAGCTGATCGCGTCATTGTTGATAGCTCGTCAAGCCTTGCTGAAGGCGCGATAAGAGGCTGGGATCGACGAAACGTCTACTATTTTCATATGCTGTCGTCGCTTGCCGCGCACTACAAATTCTCGATCGACACCCCTTTTGAAGAACTACCCGACACGATTAAAAATATCGTCCTTTACGGATCAGGTACCGATGAAATCGCGTTCAGTTATATCAACGATCGAGGCACCGTGTTTAAAAATCGGCACGTGTTTGAAGGAATAATACCCAATTTAGAGCGCCGCTATCGAGACACAGATTCGCAGTCAGTTCGAGACGATCTCTCTAAATTTATCGCGAGTCAGCAATGTCCTGAATGCCAGGGCACCCGATTGTGTCGTGACGCCAGGCACGTCTTCGTCGACGAGAAAACACTTCCGGCAATAGCCGCAATGCCGGTTGGGCTCGCGGCCACTTATTTTGACGCACTTGAACTTCCGGGTAGAAAAGGTGAAATCGCCAGCAAAATTATGAAGGAAATCCGTGCACGCTACCGGTTTTTAGTCGACGTGGGTCTGAACTACCTGTCTCTCGACCGCAGCGCAGAAACCCTCTCTGGCGGTGAGGCGCAGCGTATACGACTCGCCTCTCAGATTGGTGCGGGACTGGTCGGTGTAATGTATATCCTGGACGAACCGTCGATAGGACTCCACCAAAGAGACAACGAACGCCTGATCGCAACGCTGAATCACTTGCGAGACCTTGGCAACACGGTACTCGTAGTCGAACACGATGAAGATGCGATTCGAGCAGCCGATTACATCATCGATGTCGGCCCGGGCGCCGGAGTTCATGGTGGCGAGATCGTCGTAGCCGGAACTTATGAAGAAGTATTAGCCTGTAAAAAATCACTCACCGGCGCATATCTGTCCGGACGCCGTGTTATCGAAATTCCCACTCAACGGTATGAGATTACCAAAGAGCGGACAATCCAGATCAGCGGAGCACGCGGTAACAACTTAAACGACGTCAACCTTACTATTCCGGTCGGCCTTCTTACTTGTATCACCGGGGTATCGGGCTCAGGAAAATCTACCCTGATCAACGCAACGCTGTACCCACTCGCAGCGACTGCATTGAATGGTGCTACCACACTGGTTGCCGCCGACCACGACAGTATCAGCGGCCTAAACTGGGTCGATAAATGTATCGATATCGATCAAAGTCCCATCGGTCGCACACCCAGATCCAACCCAGCCACTTATACCGGCATTTTTACGCCCGTCCGAGACCTGTTTGCCGGCACCCAAGAGGCTCGTGCACGAGGCTACAAGCCAGGGCGCTTTAGCTTTAACGTGCGCGGTGGCCGCTGCGAAGCCTGCCAAGGAGATGGTGTCACTAAAGTCGAAATGCACTTCTTACCCGATATCTACGTGCCTTGCGATGAGTGTCGCGGCAAACGATATAACCGAGAAACTCTCGATATTCAGTACAAAGGCAAGAATATCTCTGAGGTCTTAGAGATGACCGTTGAAGACGCACTGATATTCTTTGAACCTGTTCCCACCATAGCGCGTAAGCTGCAAACACTCATGGATGTCGGACTGTCTTATATTCGCTTAGGACAAGCTGCAACCACCCTATCAGGCGGCGAAGCTCAGCGTGTCAAGCTCTCGAAAGAGCTCTCGAAGCGGGATACGGGTCAAACGCTCTATATCTTAGACGAACCCACGACTGGTCTTCACTTTGAAGATATCCGCATGTTACTCGATGTTCTGCACAGGCTGCGTCGCCATGGCAATACCGTCGTGATCATCGAACATAATCTAGACGTCATCAAAACTGCAGATTGGATCATCGACCTGGGTCCAGAAGGTGGCAGCGGTGGCGGCAACATCATCGCCGAAGGCACGCCAGAACAAGTGGCTAAAGTCCCGGGGAGCCACACCGGTCGATTTCTTGGAGCGCTATTAGACCACGCACCAAAGACGACAGCTGCAACAGCCTAACCGCCAGAACCCTCTTACTGGGGCGCAAATGAGACTCAGGTGACGAGAACGCACCGAAGTCTAATCATGCGCAAGTCTTTGAGTCATGATCAAGAGACAAAAAAAAGCCGCGCTTAGCGCGGCCTTTCAATCAAAGCGTGTTACTACTCTTCCGTTAATTCCATCTCGTCGTCAATTTCAACGACTGGGCGGTCAACCAATTCAACATACGCCATTGGCGCTTTGTCGCCCGTTCGAAAACCACACTTTAAAATTCTGAGGTATCCGCCGGGACGATCTTGGTAGCGAGGCCCAATCTCACTGAAAAGCTTACCGACCACTTCTTTATCGCGCAGACGATTGAAGGCCAAGCGTCGATTTGCAACGCTATCTTCCTTGGCCAAAGTGATGATTGGCTCTGCATAACCGCGCAGCTCCTTCGCCTTTGGCAAGGTCGTTTTAATCAGCTCGTGCTTGACCAAAGACGCCGTCATGTTGCGAAACATCGCTTTACGATGTGAGCTATTACGATTTAACTGACGTCCACTATGACGATGACGCATGACTATATTCCTTTACTTCGTATGCCCGAGGGCTGCAATTGTAACGTTAGACGACTACTAGAGACTCAGTACTCGATCATCATTTTTCAAACTCGCTGGTGGCCAGTTATCTAGGCGCATTCCCAGAGATAACCCGCGAGATGCCAGAACATCTTTAATTTCTGTCAGAGATTTTTTACCCAAGTTTGGTGTCTTTAACAGCTCGACTTCTGTGCGCTGAACAAGATCACCAATATAGTAAATATTCTCTGCTTTTAAACAGTTAGCAGAACGTACCGTCAGTTCCAGATCATCGACTGGGCGCAACAGAATCGGATCAACCTCGTCTTCCTCTACCACTGCCTCAGCTTCACTTTCGCTTTCAAGATCAACAAACACCGCAAGCTGCTGCTGCAGAATAGTGGCTGCACGTCTAATCGCTTCCTCTGGATCAATCGTACCGTTCGTCTCGAGATCTAGCACAAGCTTGTCTAGGTCAGTTCGCTGCTCAACTCGAGCCGACTCAACCACATAAGCGACTCGACGAATCGGTGAAAAAGTAGCGTCGAGCTGCAAGCGACCAATCGCTCTAGTCTCATCCTCTTCGCTGCTGCGCGAATCAGCCGGCGAATAGCCTCTGCCACGGCTGATCAAAAGCTTGATGCTAATACCTGATCCACCCGTGATATTACAGATGACGTGATCAGGGTTCGAAATCTCGACATCATGATCCAAAGTAATATCACCAGCGGTGACGACTCCGGGGGTTGATTTGCTGAGTGTCAGCTCGGCTTCATCTTTTCCGTTCAGAATAACAGCGACATCTTTAAGATTGAGCAAGATCTCGATAACGTCCTCTTGCACCCCTTCGATGGTGCTGTACTCGTGCAGAACGCCATCTATCTGAACTTCGGTGATAGCGCATCCTGGCATGGACGACAACAAAATACGTCGCAGCGCATTACCCAAGGTGTGACCGAATCCACGCTCTAGTGGCTCTAGTGTCACTAGCGCGCGAGTCGTACTCTTTTCATCCACCGTAATAACGCGTGGGGTCAGAAACTCATTTACTGCACTTTGCATGTAGGCACCTATCAATTCGGTTGATTTGGACGTCTTACTTCGAGTAGAGCTCTACGATCAAGTTCTCGTTGATCTCAGATGACAGCTCGGCACGCTCTGGCCGCGCTTTAAACACACCTTCGAGCTTCTCGGTATTAACGTCAATCCATTCAATCTCACCGCGCTGAGCCGCTAGGGCTACCGCCGACTGAATACGCAACTGCTTCTTAGCTTTCTCACGAACCGCGACTGCATCACCTGCCTGAACTTGATAAGAGGGGACATTCACGACCGCGCCATTAACGACGATGCCTTTGTGCGCAACTAACTGGCGCGCCTCTGCACGTGTACAGGCGAATCCCATGCGATACACAACGTTGTCAAGACGGCTCTCTAACAACTGCAACAAGTTCTCACCGGTTGCTCCTTTACGTCGGGCTGCTTCTTTGTAGTAGCCGCGAAACTGCTTCTCGAGGATGCCGTAGATACGACGCACTTTCTGCTTCTCACGCAACTGCACACCGTAGTCTGACAAGCGACCACGTCGAGCGCCGTGCATTCCCGGCGCTGTTTCAAGCTTGCACTTAGAATCGAGCGAACGCGCCCCACTCTTTAGGAAAAGATCTGTGCCTTCACGGCGAGCTAACTTACACTTTGGTCCAATATATCGAGCCATGTTTATTCCTTCCTATGCCTTACACGCGGCGCTTCTTGGGTGGACGACAACCATTGTGCGGAATAGGTGTCACGTCTGTGATGTTGGTTATCTTGTAACCGCAACCGTTAAGAGCTCGCACTGCTGATTCTCGGCCGGGCCCTGGACCTTTCACCTGAACATCCAGATTCTTTAGACCGTAATCCTTGGCAGCCTCACCGGCTCGCTCTGCTGCGACTTGGGCAGCAAAGGGCGTGCTCTTTCTAGAGCCACGAAATCCTGACCCGCCGGCAGTTGCCCAGCTTAGGGTATTTCCCTGACGATCGGTGATGGTCACGATGGTGTTATTAAATGACGCATGAATGTGCGCCACTCCGTCTACCACGGTTTTGGTAATTTTACGACGCGGCGTTTTCGCGCTTGGCTTAGCCATATCTATGTCCTACTTTTAATATCAACACTACACTGCGGTGTAGCTACACTAATTGAGCGCTCATAAAGCGCTCACCTGTTCTTACTTGCGAATCGGCTTGCGTGGACCCTTTCGAGTTCTCGCGTTAGTTTTAGTTCGCTGGCCGCGCAAGGGCAGGCCTTTCCGATGACGCAGACCACGGTTACACCCGAGATCCATTAAGCGCTTAATATTCATTGACACTTCACGGCGCAGGTCGCCCTCGACCATGAACTCACCCACTTTGCCACGGAGATCATCCATCTGCGACTCCGAGAGATCACCAATCTTGGTGTCTTCAGCGATCTTAGACGCAGCACAAATCAGCTTCGCCCTAGTTTTACCCACACCAAAAATGTAGGTGAGCGAAATTACTGCATGTTTGTTGTCAGGTATGTTGACGCCGGCAATACGAGCCATCCAACTTTCTCCAAATTTCTATTCTGTTTCGCGATCGATTCTTACTGTCCTGATTCCGCGGTTTGCGTCGGTAAAAGGCGCGGCAGTTTATCGATTTCGCTGTTAAAAATCAACTTATGACTTGTCTTAACCCTGGCGCTGCTTATGGCGTGGATCCGAGGAACAAATGACCCTCACCACACCAGCACGGCGCACGACTTTACAGTTGCGGCAAATCTTCTTCACTGATGCTCTTACTTTCATCACATTTCTCCGTTACTACTGACCTACCGAAGCCTTCCGGTAGCCCCTTGGTTTTTCAAATTTGCCTTCTTCATCACCGAGTCATACTGCTGCGACATCATATGACTTTGTACTTGAGCCATGAAATCCATAACTACGACCACAACGATCAACAAAGATGTTCCACCGAGATAGAACGGAACATTCCAAGTCACCACCAAAAACTGTGGCAATAAGCAGACCAGTGCGATGTACGCCGAACCAAACACCGTCAATCGAGTCAACACACCATCAATGAAATTTGCGGTCTGTTGCCCTGGACGTATACCAGGTACAAAGGCGCCCGAGCGCTTCAAATTATCAGCCACTTCAACCGGGTTAAACATCAGGGCGGTATAGAAGAAGCAAAAGAAAACAATAAACACCGTGAACAATAAAATATTCAGCGGCTGCCCGGGCCCGATTGCAACCGCGAGGTCCTGTAACCAGTCGGACGAACTACCCGAGCCAAACCACTGCGCGATCGACGCAGGGAACAATAGAATACTGCTGGCGAAAATCGCTGGTATGACCCCCGCCATATTCACTTTGAGCGGCAGGTGAGAGCTTTGCGCCTGATACATCCGATTGCCGCGCTGCTGCTTCGCGTAATTCACAGTAATCCGGCGCTGGCCACGTTCAATATAGATAATTAGGTAAATAACAATGATCGCGAGTGCAAGAATCCCCAACAACACTAAGATGTTAAGTTCGCCCTGACGAGCCTGCTCTAAAGACTGGCCAATCGCTGAGGGTAAGCCCGCCACAATTCCGGCGAAAATCAACAGTGAGATCCCGTTACCTACACCGCGCTCCGTGATCTGTTCACCCAGCCACATCATGAATACTGCGCCAGTCACCAGCGAGGTGATAGCAATCACATAGAACACTATGCTCACGCTAAACGCCATGCCCTGATTCGCCATACCAACCGTCATTCCAGTCGCCTGCACAATCGCGAGCACTACCGTGAGATATCGCGTGTACTGACTAATCTTCCGACGTCCCGACTCACCTTCCTTCTTTAACTGTTCCAAAGAGGGAGTCACTGCCGACATCAATTGCATAATAATCGACGCCGAAATATACGGCATTATCCCTAGCGCTAGGATACTCATACGCTCGAGCGCCCCGCCTGAGAACATGTTCGCCAACCCCAATATTGTGCCTTGATTGGAGTTGAACAGTGCCTGTAATTGCGCTGGATCGATACCGGGAACAGGGATATGAGTCCCTATTCGGTAAATGATAATCGCAACCAGAACAAACCGCAGGCGAGCGAACAACTCACCCAAGCCAGCTGTGTTCACACTAGGAATTTGCTGCCCATTAGCCATTTAGTCTTCGACCTTGCCACCGGCTTGCTCGATCGCCGCTCTAGCACCTTTCGACACACCCAAACCTTTGACTGTAACTGCTCGATCGATCGTGCCCGCCAAGAAAATGCGCGCTCGAAGCATGTCATTTCGGAGTAGATCAGCGTCTTTTAAGGTCTCGATGCTAATCTCGTCACCAACCACTTTCGCCAGATCACCAAGCCGTATCTCGGCTGTCTTCATGCCAACTCGTGACGTAAAGCCATATTTCGGTAGACGCTTCTGCAGTGGCATCTGACCACCTTCAAAACCAGGTCTCACGCTGCCACCTGAACGCGCTTTCTGTCCTTTATGACCGCGGCCCGCTGTCTTTCCAAGACCACTACCAATGCCTCGACCAACACGCTTAGCATTGGGTCGAGAACCATCCGCAGGGCTCAGGGTGTTTAAACGCATAACGTCAGACATTCGTCGACTCCTCAACCTTCACCATGTAGGTTACCTTGTTGATCATGCCACGGTTTGAGGGCGTATCTTCAACCTCAACTGTATGTCCAATGCGACGCAAACCCAAACCTGCTAGGCACGCCTGATGTGAACGTTGACGACCGTGACGGCTCTTAACTTGTGTAACTTTAACTGTCGTTTTAGCCATGGCTATGCGACCACCTTTTCTGTTCTTAATTCAAGATCTCTTCAACTGACTTACCACGCTTTGCAGCGACGTCATCAGGAGAGGCCATATCACGCAGACCGTTAAAGGTCGCACGCACCACGTTGACGGGATTGGTAGAGCCGTAGCACTTTGCTAAAACGTTCTCCACCCCAGCAATTTCAAGAACCGCTCTCATCGCACCACCAGCGATCACGCCCGTACCCTCAGAGGCCGGCTGCATATACACTTTAGATGCTCCATGTCGGGCTTTAATGGGATACTGAATAGTCCCACCGTCGAGCTCCACCTCAATCATGTTTCGGCGCGCTGCCTCCATTGCTTTTTGAATCGCAATAGGTACCTCGCGTGCTTTGCCTCGGCCAAAACCCACTTTGCCCTTGCCATCACCAACAACAGTTAGCGCAGTGAAACTGAAAATACGTCCACCTTTGACAACCTTAGCGACACGATTGACTTGGACGAGCTTCTCTTGCAAATCGCCCTCTGTTTGTTGCCTTCTCTGATCACTCATAATCGTGCCTACCCCTAGAATTCCAGTCCATTTTCACGCGCCGCGTCAGCCAATGACTTAACTCGACCGTGATAACGAAAACCACTGCGATCAAACGCGACCCGGGTCACACCTTTCTCTTTAGCGCGTTCGGCAATGAGCTTACCGACCGCTGCCGCAGCTGCCTGATTCCCAGTGACACCGCTGCGGAGGCTTTTATCGAGAGTGCTCGCCGCGGCCAGCACCTGATCACCACCAGGCGTTAGCACCTGCGCATAAATGTGGCGCGGTGTTCGATGCACAGAGAGTCTCACCGACTCCGCCGCCTTCATACGTGCGCGACTCTTTCGTGCGCGACGTAGGCGAGATACTGTCTTTTCATTCATGTGCGCTTACCTACTTTTTCTTAGCGTCTTTACGACGGACATGTTCATCTGCGTAGCGAACACCCTTGCCTTTATAGGGCTCTGGTGGACGATAGGCTCGAATTTCAGCGGCGGCTTGACCGACGGCTTGCTTGTCGATTCCTTTCACCACTACCTCAGTTTGCGTTGGGGTTTCTACGCTCACACCCTCAGGAAGAACATAATTCACTGGGTGCGACAGCCCGAGCGTTAGGTTCAGCGTGTTACCTTCTGCCTTGGCTCTGTAACCGACGCCATTCAGAAGAAGCTTCTTTTCCCAACCTGTGCTGACACCAACAACCATGTTATTCACTAGCATGCGTGTCGTACCCGCCATCGCCTTGTGAGCATCATCGCTGTAAGCAAACGTTAATGTGTCACCCTCTTTCTCTACCTGAATACCATCAGTCAAGGCCAGCGACAATGAACCCTTGCCGCCTTTGACATTCACCGATCCACCCTCAAGAGAGACTTCAACTCCCTGGGGCACGTTTACAGGATATTTCGCGACTCTAGACATAGAACCAACTCTTCAATATCAAATTAAAAGACGGTGCAGAGGACTTCGCCGCCCACGCCAGCTGCGCGTGCTGCACGATCACTCATAACACCCTTTGAGGTCGAGACAATAGCAACGCCCAAACCCCCACGGACTTTTGGTAACTCATCTCTAGACGAGTAACGACGGAGACCAGGCCGACTCTTGCGGTCGATCTCGGCAATCACAGGCTTGCCGTTAAAGTACTTCAGGCTCACGACTAGGTTGCGCTTGCCGTCGACTTCAATCGTGTCGACACCACCCACATAACCCTCGTCTAACAACACTGCAGCCACTGCTGCTTTCAACTTGGATGCAGGCATTTGTACGGTCTTTTTGCCGGCCATCTGCGCATTTCTGATTCGCGTCAACATATCGGCTAATGGATCTTGCATACTCATAATGGAATCTCTCTCGTTACCAGCTTGATTTAACTAAGCCAGGCACATCGCCACGCATCGCTGCTTCTCGCAGCTTGTTACGGCAAAGTCCAAACTTGCGGTACACCCCGTGTGGTCGTCCAGTAATCTGGCAGCGACGCTGCTGACGCACTGGGCTCGCATTTCTTGGTAGCTTCTGAAACGCGATCTGTGCTTCCCAACGCGCATCATCCGACGCATTGACGTCTGCTATGATTGCCTTGAGCTGCGCACGCCGCGCCGCAAATTTTGCTACAGTTTTCGCACGCTTGGTTTCACGCGCAATCATGGATTTCTTTGCCATGTCCTACCTCTTAACCTTTAAACGGGAAGTTAAATGCGCGAAGCAGCGCACGGCCTTCGTCATCAGTTCGTGCTGTCGTAGTGATCGTAATGTCCATACCACGCAGCTTATCGACTTCGTCGTAATTGATTTCAGGGAAAATAATCTGCTCAGTCACACCCATCGCGAAATTACCCCGACCATCGAAAGACTTGGGCGTTATACCGCGAAAGTCACGAATCCGCGGAATAGCGATACTGATCAGCCGGTCTAGAAATTCGTACATTCGATCCGAACGCAACGTCACCTTGCAACCAATTGGCCAACCATCACGAATCTTAAATCCTGCGATCGATCGTCGCGCCTTCGTAATAATAGGCTTCTGACCCGCAATCTTGGTCATGTCAGCGACGGCGTTATCGAGCACTTTCTTATCGCCCACCGATTCACCCACACCCATATTCAGAGTGATCTTAGTAATACGTGGCACCTGCATAATATTATCGAAGCCCAACTCTTCCTTCAGTGCGGCTCTGATTTCTTCTCGGTACTTTTTCTTTAACGTGGTCATTTATCCCAACCTCAATCCGCAGCCCAGGCTACGCGTCAATCGACTCGCCCGTTGATTTGAAAACTCGTGTCTTTTTGCCATCTTCAATTTTGTAACCCACACGATCCGCTTCATTTGTCTTTGCGTTGTAAATCGCAACATTAGAGACGTGAATCGACGCCTCTTGCTCAATGATGCCGCCCGCAATGCCAGCCTGCGGATTCGCCTTCGTGTGCTTTTTAACTCGGTTCACACCGGTCACAATAAGCCGCTCAGTGCCTATCACTTTCCGCACCTTGCCTCGCTTACCTTTATCTTTGCCGGCAAGCACAATTACTTCGTCGTCTCGCTTAATTTTCATCACTGTTCCTCGTCGTCTGCAGCCAGCGCTAGATCACTTCTGGTGCAAGCGAAATAATCTTCATAAATTTGTCGCCACGCAGTTCACGCGTCACTGGACCAAAAATACGAGTCCCGATCGGTGCCTGTTGCGCGTTCAGCAAAACCGCTGCGTTATCATCGAACTTAATCAACGATCCATCAGGTCTGCGAACACCTGAGCGAGTGCGAACCACGACCGCAGTCATGACTTGACCCTTCTTAACTTTACCGCGCGGAATCGCCTCTTTGACGGTGACCTTAATGAGGTCACCAACACGCGCGTATCGACGCTTAGAGCCACCCAACACCTTGATACACATCACACGACGTGCACCACTGTTGTCAGCAACGTCTAAATATGACTGAGTTTGAATCATCTTCTACTCCGAAAGACCCTAAGGTCACTAACTCGCTGACTTACAGTTCCGCAGCCTTTTCTACCACTTGATCTAAAGTCCATGTCTTGGACTTTGACAAAGGGCGACTCTCACGCACAATCACGGTATCCCCTATCGAGCACTGATTAGTCTCATCATGCGCGTGAAGCTTTGAAGATCGAGTGATGTACTTCCCGTACACAGGGTGTTTCACCCGACGCTCAATCAATACGGTAATTGTTTTGTCCATTTTGTCGCTGACCACTTTACCGGTCACCGTGCGAATACGTTTTTCTGTAGTAGCCATTAGACTTCCCCACCTTTCTCAGTGAGCAGCGTTTTGACACGCGCAATCGCCCGCTGGTTACTCACCAATAAATGCGTCTGCCCCAGTTGGCCGGTCGCTTTCTGCATTCGCAACTTGAACTGCTCTTCACGCAAACTCAACAAAGTCTCGTTGAGTTCAATCGCTGTCTTGTCCCGCAACTCACTCGCTTTCATTACATCACCGATCGCTTAACAAATTTTGTTGCAACAGGGATTTTCGCTGAGGCCAAGGTGAACGCTTCACGCGCCAACTGCTCAGATACTCCCTGCACTTCGTAAAGTACTTTTCCTGGCTGCACCTGCGCTACCCAGTACTCAACGTTACCCTTACCCTTACCTTGACGAACCTCTAAGGGCTTGCCGGTAATTGGCTTATCAGGGAACACTCGAATCCAAATCTTACCGCCACGTTTGATGTGACGAGTCATGGCACGACGAGCCGCCTCGATCTGACGCGCAGTAATCCTGCCACGTCCGATCGCTTTCAAGCCGTATTCCCCGAAGCTCACTTTGCTTCCGCGCAGAGCAAGTCCGCGGTTGCGTCCTTTCTGCATTTTTCTAAACTTTGTACGCTTAGGCTGTAACATAAGTCCGAACCCTAATTAGCCGCTGGTTTCTTACCGCCATCTTGAGCGGACCCCTGCCCACCGATGACCTCGCCTTTGAAAATCCACACCTTAACGCCAATAATGCCGTACGTTGTGGATGCCTCATATGTTGCATAGTCGATATCTGCTCGCAGTGTATGCAATGGCACCCGCCCTTCGCGATACCACTCGGAGCGCGCGATTTCTGCGCCACCTAATCGACCACTTACTTGTATCTTGACGCCCTCTGCGCCCTGACGCTGTGCATTCTGAACCGCACGCTTCATCGCTCGTCGAAACATCACACGACGCTCGAGCTGCTGCGCAACATTCTGCGCCACCAGCTTCGCATCCAAGTCGGGCTTGCGAATTTCTTCGATATTGATACTGACCGGAACACCCATGCGCTCAGTCAAATCTTTGCGAAGTTTATCGACATCCTCGCCCTTCTTCCCAATCACGATACCGGGACGGGCAGTCGAGATGGTAATACGTGCTGTTTGAGCTGGACGCTCGATAACAATACGGCTAACGGAAGCACTGTCGAGCAGCTTCTCTAGATACTTACGCACCTCAAGATCAGTAATTAACTGACGTGCATAATTCTTTGAGTCTGCATACCAAACAGAGTTGTGACTCTTAACAATGCCTAACCGTATACCGGTTGGGTGTACTTTCTGACCCATATGGCCTCTCCTAACCTTCGCCGTCGGCGACTTTCACAGTAATGTGACAACTTCGCTTTAAAATCCGATCTGCTCGACCTTTTGCACGGGGGCGAAGGCGCTTCATTGTCACACCTTCGTCAACAAAAATGGTGGACACTTTCAACTCGTCCACATCCGCACCCTCATTGTTCTCCGCGTTAGCGATTGCGGAATCAAGCACCTTCTTCACAATATGCGCTGCCTTCTTGGGGCTAAACGCTAATACATCTAACGCTTTTTCTACCGGCAGGCCACGCACCTGATCAGCGACCAAACGTGCTTTCTGTGCCGAGATCCGGGCGCCTCGTAATTTTGCTGCGACTTCCATGGTCGAAAACCTCTCTACAACGCGACGCTTAACGCTTCGCCTTTTTGTCTACAATGTGCCCTTTGAAGGTTCGCGTCGCCGCGAACTCTCCCAGCTTGTGTCCTACCATGTCTTCATTAATGAGCACGGGGACATGCTGTCGGCCGTTGTGTACCGCGATAGTCAAACCCACCATATCCGGTGAGACCATCGACCGGCGTGACCAAGTTTTAATCGGACGACGGTCATTGCTTTCTACTGCTGCCTCAACTTTTTTCTGCAAATGCAGATCAATGAAGGGGCCTTTTTTTAATGAACGGGGCACAATGCTATCCTCTATCCAGTCTGCCGAGCCGCTTACTTCTTATCGCGACGTCGAACAATTAATTTGTCAGTACGCTTGTTTGAGCGTGTCTTATAACCCTTGGTTGGCGTTCCCCATGGGCTCACCGGATGACGACCACCAGATGTGCGGCCTTCACCACCACCATGCGGGTGATCCACTGGGTTCATAGCAACACCACGAACCGTTGGACGGACACCGCGCCAGCGCTTCGCGCCCGCTTTGCCCAGCTTTCTTAGACTGTGCTCAGAATTTGATACTTCACCAATGGTGGCGCGACAATCGCTCAATACTTTGCGCATCTCGCCGGAGCGAAGGCGAACTGTTGCATAAGCCCCTTCACGCGCTACCAACTGCACAGATCCGCCAGCGGAACGCGCTAACTGCGCACCCTTACCAGGCTTCATCTCGATAGCGTGGATGACAGAACCCACAGGAATATTACGAATGGGCAAGCAGTTACCGGCTTTAATAGGCGCAGCTGGTCCGTTCTGTATGACATCACCCGCTTTCAGGCCCTTAGGCGCCAAAATATAGCTACGCTCTCCGTCAGGGTACAAAATCA
Organism: Halieaceae bacterium; assembly: GCA_003520285.1. GTDB lineage: Bacteria > Pseudomonadota > Gammaproteobacteria > Pseudomonadales > Halieaceae > Aequoribacter. Next base: position 3,328 of record DOVB01000139.1, on the reverse strand, counting down.
GAGCAATGTGTGCGGTCCGGTTAGGATCATACTCGAGCCGCTCGACCTTCGCTGGCATACTATCTTTGTTGCGCTTGAAATCAATCACGCGGTAGTGCTGTTTGTGTCCACCGCCCACATGGCGCGTGGTGATGCGGCCGTTATTGTTGCGGCCACCGCTCTTGGTCTGACTCTCTAAAAGCGGCTTGTATGGCGCACCTTTATGCAGATCCTTCTCGACAATGCGAACAACATGTCGGCGACCTGCGGAAGTGGGCTTACTCTTAAGAATTGCCATCTGATTACCCCTTATTCTACCGTGGCAAGATCAATTTCTTGACCCTGCGCCACAGTAACGTACGCTTTCTTCCAGCTTGGCTTCGTGGTGTACCCAAACCGATTACGCTTTATTTTGCCTTTGACTCTCAGCGTCGTTACTGTCTCGACCTTCACCTTGAACAGCGCCTCGACCGCAGTCTTCACTTCAGACTTCGTCGCATCCAGAGATACTTTAAACACGTACTGGTTGTTTAAGTCGGCAACCACTGCTGCTTTTTCTGATGCGTGCGGCGCTCTTAGCACCTGAAATAATCGCTCCTGATTCATCCGAGCATCTCCTCAAGCTTCTTTATCGCATCGACAGTGACAACGACTTTCTCGTAAGCAATCAAACTCACTGGGTCTACGCTCTCAACATCTCGCACATCAACACCATGCAAATTGCGCGACGCGAGGTATAAGTTCTCGCCCACCTCAGTTGATACGATCAGAACGTTGTCTAAACCAAAATCACCGAGCTGCTTCACCAATAGCTTCGTTTTGGGCATTTCGACGTCAAACGACTCAACCACAACCAAGCGCTCTTGACGCGCCAGCTCAGACAGAATCGAGCGCACCGCTGCACGGTACATCTTGCGATTCACCTTCTGACTGTGATCCTGCGGCTTGGCAGCAAAAGTCACGCCGCCAGAGCGCCAAATTGGCGAACGGATGGTACCAGCACGCGCACGCCCGGTACCTTTTTGACGCCAGGGCTTCTTGCCACCACCGCTGACTTCAGAGCGCGTCTTCTGAGCACGGGTACCCTGACGTGCGCCCGCAAGGTAAGCGGTCACAACTTGATGCACTAAGGCTTCGTTGTACTCGCGCGCAAACGCTGCGTCAGATACAGAGAGAGTACCTGAGGTGTCGTTTCCGGGCTTCAATACACTTAATTCCACGCTAGAACCCCCTGACCTATGCCTTTACCGTGGGACGTACAATAACGTCACCACCCGGCGCACCTGGAACCGCACCTTTAATTAATAACAAGTTTCGCTCAACGTCGACACGAACGACTGTGAGGCCCTGGGTTGTCACTGCGACATTACCCATCTGACCCGCCATCTTCTTGCCTTTGAAAACTCGGCCCGGCGTTTGACACTGACCGATTGAGCCAGGCGCCCTGTGCGACAGAGAGTTACCGTGAGTGGCATCTTGCATCTTGAAGTTCCAGCGCTTAACACCACCCTGAAATCCCTTACCCTTCGACTTACCGGCCACATCAACCTTTTGGCCTGCCTCGAAGCGCTCTACAGTGAGCTCGGTACCGACTTCAAAAGTCTCCTCGCTACCTTCAAGACGGAACTCCCACAAACCAGTACCAGCTTCGACGCCAGCCTTGGAATAGTGTCCCGCGGCAGACTTGTTGACACGACTCGCTTTGCGACTTCCAGAAGTAACCTGAATAGCACGATAGCCATCGGCATCATGCTCTTTGATCTGAGTAACTCGGTTTGGAGTAATCTCCACTACGGTTACTGGAATTGAAACGCCGTCTTCGGTAAAAACACGAGTCATACCGGTCTTACGGCCGACTAAACCAATAGTCATTTTTCTAACCTCTTAGTGTACGGGGCTCACCCTCTATGGCCGCCCATCGCTGGACGTTACACGCCCATCAGTTGGAGCCTGATGGGCAGGTCTTGCTACGAATTGTCGTTAACCAAGACTAATCTGTACTTCCACACCTGCTGCTAAATCGAGCTTCATAAGCGCATCCACTGTTTTTTCAGTGGGCTCTACAATATCGAGCAACCGTTTGTGAGTACGAATCTCATACTGGTCACGTGCATCTTTATTTACGTGAGGCGAAACCAACACCGTAAATTTCTCTTTTCGAGTAGGCAAAGGGATTGGACCTCTTACTTGCGCGCCGGTTCGACGGGCAGTTTCCACAATTTCTTGGGTAGAGGTATCGATCAGACGATGATCAAACGCCTTGAGGCGTATTCTTATCCGTTGGCTTTGCACGTGACTAGTCTCCAAAATCTAAATAACCGAGAATCTGCTTTGAGACCCCCGAAAAAGGAACGCGAATTTTAGAGACGCGCCCTCTGCGTGTCAAGCACGATTCCAAACCAATCCTAAAAAAGAGTGTGAATTTCCAACAATGCCGGTAACCATTGATCTCATTATGCGTGCAGGTGGACGAAAACCTCTTGCCAGCATGCGCTGTTTTGCTCAACCTAGAGGCCTTACTAGGAGATTCTCTATGAACAATGCGCATCACTCACCGAACACACACTCTGTGGTCATTGGCTATTTGCTGTGGGTTTTTGGGTTTATGGGTGCCCATCGGTTTTACTATGGCAAGCAACTCACGGGCGTTCTTTGGTTTTTCACGCTCGGGCTCTTCTTTATTGGCTGGATTATTGACCTATTCCTGATACCGAGCATGGATCGCGAGGCGGACTGGCGATTTCAAGAAGGCCCCATTAACTATAATGTCGCTTGGATCCTGCTAACGTTTTTAGGTATTTTTGGTGTCCATCGATTTTATATGGGAAAAGTGATCACCGGGCTGCTGTATTTATTCACCGGCGGTTTTTTTCTGCTAGGCGTGTTGTACGATCTATTTACTCTGAACGAGCAAATTGACTTCGAAAACGTCCAAAGACTTCGTTAGGGGCGCTCTCGCAAGACCCGCCTAACTGAAGGACAAAAAAAACCGCACTCACGTGCGGCTTTTGATAGAGCTCTCCGAACCGGATGATTAGGCGATGATTTTTGCTACGACGCCCGCACCAACCGTTCGTCCACCTTCACGAATCGCAAAGCGCAGACCATCTTCCATCGCAATCGGTGCAATCAGAGTCACTGTCATCTGAATGTTGTCACCAGGCATCACCATCTCAACACCCTCTGGCAACTCACAAGCACCCGTTACGTCCGTAGTCCGGAAATAAAACTGAGGACGGTAACCCTTAAAGAATGGCGTGTGACGACCACCTTCATCTTTACCCAATACATAAACCTCAGCCTCAAACGTCGTGTGCGGCTTAACCGTGCCAGGAACCGCTAACACCTG
>DOVB01000106.1 GCA_003520285.1 Halieaceae bacterium | reverse complement strand
CGGGTAAGTGCAACCATCACCAACTTGACTGATTACGGCTGCTTTGCTGAACTCGAAGAGGGTGTAGAAGGTCTGGTTCACGTATCAGAAATGGATTGGACGAATAAGAATGTTCACCCATCGAAGATCGTGCAGCTGGGTGATCAAGTTGAAGTGATGATTTTGGACATCGACGAGGAGCGTCGTCGTATTTCATTAGGCATCAAGCAGTGCCAGCAGAATCCTTGGGATGCGTTTGCAGCTCAATACAGCAAGGGCGATAAGATTTCGGGTGGCATTAAGTCCATCACTGATTTTGGTATCTTTATCGGTCTGGAAGGCAATATTGATGGTTTGGTTCACTTGTCTGATATCAGCTGGAATGAAACTGGTGAAGAAGCCGTCCGAAACTACAAGAAAGGCGACGAGATCGAAACTGTCATTCTGTCGATAGATCCAGAGCGCGAGCGCATTTCTTTGGGCATCAAGCAGCTTGAGAACGATCCATTCTCAAACTATGCCTCAGAGAACGATCGTGGATCGATCGTGACTGGTATTGTGACTGAAGTCGATGCTAAGGCAGTTATCGTGACTCTGGCTGAAGAAGTCGAGGGTGTGTTAAAGGCCGCAGACATCAGCCGTGAGCGCGTTGAAGATGCTCGTAGTGTCTACAAAGAGGGTGACACCGTAGAAGCTAAGATTATCGCGCTGGATCGGAAAAACCGTACCATTGCGTTATCGGTCAAGGCGAAGGACTACGAAGATGAGCAAGATGCGGTTAAATCTCTGAAAGACCAAGAGGTGGCATCATCGTCTCCGGGTACTATCGGCGATTTGATTAAGGCACAAATGCAGGATCAGTAGATCTTCAGGTAGTAAAAGGCTCCAATTCGGAGCCTTTTTTTTATTCAAAATTAAGACCTTGTGATATTGTTACGGTCTTACTGAAATCAACGAAAGAATCGAGCTATGACGAAAAGTGAATTGATTGAGGCGATCGCTGCTAAGCAGACTCAGCTGTCACTCAAAGATGTAGAGCTGGCAGTTAAGAGTGTGATAGAGCAGATGTCGAATGCGTTAACTGCGAGTGAACGCATAGAGATCAGGGGATTTGGCAGTTTTTCTTTGCATTATCGCGAGCCCCGTCAGGGACGCAACCCTAAAACGGGTGATGCAGTGCAACTTCCTGGTAAGTTTGTGCCCCATTTTAAGCCGGGCAAACAGTTGCGAGAGCGAGTCAATAAAGGTCTTAAGCTCTCGTGACACTCGCAGGGTGAAATGAAGTTTCTTAGCCGGCTTGCGGTACTGCTAGTCATCGGCGCTTGCGTTGTCGCCGTCGCATGGTTTGTTGAGCTGAACGGTGAACAAGTCACCGTGAGTATTTCGCCCGCCAACTCAATGAGCTTGCCGTTGGGGGCGTGGCTCATATTAGCGTTCGTTGCGGGCGCTTGCTGTTATTGGTTGTTGTCGCTCCCCCTCAGAGCTTATGAGCGCTGGACGCGAAAACGATTGCAGCGCCAGTTGACCCACAATGAGAGTTCGGAGCCCCGGCAAGTTGGCTGATCCTATTTTATTTGCGGTGTTATTTTGCGCGGTCGCGATAGGGTGGCTGTTTGGTCGCGCAGCATCAACGCGCCACCGTATGCAGCCTCGTTCCAGCGATTACTACAAGGGCTTGAACTATCTGCTAGACGCTAAGCCTGATGCCGAGATGGATACCTTCATTGCCTCTTTAGATGTCAATGAGGAAACGTTTGAAACCCATATGGCGCTCGGGCACTTGCTGCGCAAGAAAGGTGAGGTTCAGCGCGCCATCCGCGTCCATCAAAATTTACTCAACGCCAGTGACATAGCGCCCGATCATCAGCATAGCGCCCATTTAGAGCTTGCTCGAGATTACATTAGTGCTGGCTTGCTTGATCGGGCCGAGCACCTGTTACTTGATTTGATTTCCGAATCGCCTCAAAGAGCGGTTGAAGCCCGTCGTTACCTCATTGAGATCTATCAAACGGAGCGAGAATGGGAAAAAGCCGCTGCAATGGCGAGTTCGCTACTTTCCAAGAAAGCTTTTTTTGGGGGTAAGCAAGCCGACGTGCCTGGCCCGGGAGAGCAATCGGTCAATGTTCTGCTCCCACACTTTTATTGCGAGCTCTGTGAGCAGCAACTGCAACAAGGCAATCGGCGTGGCGCCGAAGAAGCTCTTGAAGCCGCGGCAAGAGAAGATGGATCGAATGTGAGAGTAACACTGATGTATGCGCGTTTGGCTTTCAATGACGCCGACTATGAGCAGACCATCTCGCTGTTGCATCAAGTTGAGCATCAGGATCCTGACTTCCTGCCCGAGACCTTGCCTCTGCTGAAGGTGTGTTATACCGAGTTGGGGCGCCAGCATGATTTCTCGTTATTTCTGCGAGCGAGTTTGGCAAAGTACCCCACCACCGGGCTCATGTTGGCGCTGGCGGATCATGTTAAAGATTTTGAGGGTGTCGAGAACGCGGCAGCGTTTTTAGCGGATTACATGCGCGATTCAGTGAGCTTGCGAGGCCTCTATCGCTTGCTGCTATGGCAGCTCGAGAGTGATCAAGATCAGTTACCCTCTCATCTTGAAATCGCAATGGAACTGATGAAGCAGCTCAGTGAGAAAAGCCCAGCGTATCGTTGCCATCATTGTGGTTTTGGCGGGCGCCACCTGCATTGGTTTTGTCCGGGGTGTAAGTTTTGGGGGTCAATCAAACCGATGGGTGTCACTAAGGTATTGTCGCAATGACTAACGTCAACCGTAGTCCTGTTATTGTCGCCCTCGACTTCGCTGACATGAGATCGTGCTCGGCTCTGGTCGATCAGCTGAATCCCGCGCTCTGCCGACTCAAAGTGGGTAAAGAATTGTTCACGCGTTTTGGTAAGGCCCAAGTCGATGAGCTTCAAAAGCGTGGTTTTGACATATTTCTGGATCTCAAGTTTCACGATATCCCAAACACAGTCGCGGCGGCCGTCGCCGCTGCTGCCGATATGGGTGTGTGGATGGTTAATGTGCATGCCAGCGGTGGTCGAGCGATGCTGACTGCTGCCGCCGATACACTGTCGCGCCGGGCGCAGCGACCTCTGCTCACCGCGGTGACTGTGTTAACGAGTATGAACGCCTCTGAGTTGGACGAAGTCGGTGTCTCGGGTTCTGCGGAAGATCAAGTGGCGCGTTTAGCGCGTTTGTCGGCTGATTGCGGCTTAGACGGTGTGGTGTGCTCTGCGCAAGAAATCAGCCTAGTGAAAACCGTGTGTGGAGTGCAGTTTTTAACCGTGACTCCTGGGATTCGGCCTGCAGGCTCTGATGTCGGAGATCAAAAGCGCATTATGACACCGCCAGAAGCCATGCAGTTGGGGGTAGATTTTATGGTGATTGGCCGTCCTATCACGCAAGCCTCAGATCCCGTCAAAGCGCTGCAATCAATTAATGCGAGTATTGGTTTCGTTGCGGCAGAGTGATCTGCAAAGGTCATTTTTCATTCTCTATAGTCATTCATTTGGTGACGTCATAAGGACTCCTTATTGTGGCTTTGCGCCTAGCGCACATCACCCACATTAAGGAGACACATTATGATGACAGTTAAACTCTTTTCGACCAGCATGGTCGCTGCATGGCTTCTGCTTTCCTTGTTGATAACCCCAGTCCAAGCCATGGCTCAAACATCGGCTAACGAGATGGGAATTGCAGCGATTGAGCAAATCGATCTCAATTCGGCCGATGCGGAGACTTTGGCGCGATCACTCAGCGGGGTCGGATTGTCTAAGGCTCAAGCTATCGTGCGCTACAGAGAACAGTACGGTCCCTTCGCGAGCCTCGAAGAGCTGACCGAGGTAAAAGGTATTGGGCCTGCGATTCTAGAGCGAAACAGGGATCGCTTGGTGTTACGATAGGCTCTGTGTTGGCGCGGATCATGCCGCGCCTTTTTACCTGCGGAGATCGAGCAAGTGTTAGCCTACGATGTGTTTAATGGGGATGCAGATGGTATTTGTGCACTGGCTCAATTACGTCTGGCCGAGCCCAAAGAGTCTGTGCTGATCAGTGGCATTAAGCGTGATATCGAACTGTTAGAGCAGGTGCCTTTGGGGCAAGCAGCGACGATTACTGCGCTCGATATCTCGTTCGACAAGAACCGAGATCGCGTGACAAAGCTGTTGGCGAGCGGGAGTTCCGTGTTTTACTGCGATCATCATTACGCAGGTGAGCTGCCAGAACATCCCAACCTGACAACCATCATCAACACAGCGCCAGAGGTGTGTACTTCGCTCCTCATCAACGGCTTTTTGAAGGGCGCTTTTGCGCCTTGGGCGGTGGTAGGTGCCTTTGGTGATAATCTTGCTCGTAGCGCTCACGCTCTTGCCGCGACGCTGGCTTTGAGCGATCAGCAGATCCAACTTTATTCGCGTTTAGGTTTGTATCTGAATTACAACGGCTATGGCCCCAGTTTAGATGATCTGTATTTTCACCCCGAAACCTTGTATCGCGCTGTCGTCGAGTGCTCGACACCAGACGAGTTTGTCGATGGTCAGGCAACTATCTTTGCAACTTTAGCAGAGGGTTACAGATCTGATATGAACGAGGTGAGTGCGCTAGGACCTGAGTACGAGTCGGGAGCGGCTGCGGCGTATATTTTGCCGAACGTCTCTTGGGCTCGCCGAGTCAGCGGCGTATTTAGCAATAGTCTCGTAGAACAGCATCCCAACCGTGCTCACGCCATTCTAACTGACTTGGGCGACGCTCATTTTCTGGTAAGCATAAGAGCGCCCCTGAATCGGCGGGAGGGCGCCGACACCCTGGCTCGACAATTTGCCACCGGCGGTGGTCGATCTGCAGCGGCAGGTATTAATCGCTTGCCCGCGGATGAGTTGCCTCAATTCTTAGACGCGTTTGCTGGAGCCTATTCCCTATGAGTGAGTCTATTCAAACCCACCCAGGGCAGTTAGTCGGGATAGCGCGACGCAGCGCGCCTAGGGCCGTGATGGAGCCAATCCGCCAGACCGCACTCACTTGTAGTAAAGGTGTTATCGGAGATGCGCGAGGCAAGTCGGGTAAACGCCAAGTCACTGTTCTCAGCGCTCAATCTTGGTTAGAAGTCAACCGCGAGCTCGGTTCCAGCTTGGACTGGTTGGAACGGAGGGCTAACTTACTGGTTGATGGTGTGACCTTCGATGCGACTGACGTCGGACGTCTTTTGTCGGTTGGTGGTGCTCTGTTGCGAGTCACCTGCGAGTGCGACCCTTGCTCACGGATGGACGCTGTTTATCCGGGCTTGCGCGCTGCTCTAGAACCCAGTTGGCGCGGCGGCGTATGCTGCCAAGTCGAAGCAGAGGGGCTGGTTAGTGTTGGCGATACAGTTCAGTGGATCGAGTCTTAGTTCACGTAACCAGGTGGTGAAGTAAGGCTCTTCTGAAGGCTGAAAAGACCGCGGATTTCACCCAATTGATAACCTTTTGCCTGATCGTTCGGGTAATGCAGTTCTAGCGCTGCCGTGGTATTGGCATCTAAAACAGCGCCGTGACAACTCAGGCAGAGGCCTTCCGTGACCTGTGCTTGAACGTAACGAAAGCCTTTTTGTGTGGTTTCATAAGTGATTAAAGCTTCACCGTTACCTTGTTCGAGACGTGTTTCGAGCATGCGGAATGCGCGAGTCTCCCAGTCAGCCATTACCGCTTTGGGGTTTCTGGGTCGGTCGCTGACGCGTCGCACAGACCAACCAGTTGATTCACTCAATGAGTCGGCGATTAAGGGTGCTGTTTCAGCGCAGACTTTGACGGCCAGTGGAGTTCCACCCTCGCGCATCGCTTGCTGCAGCTGCGGCTTGAGCTGACCCGCGAACTGCTTTACGATTTCTTGGGCTTGC